>QIKQ01000327.1 GCA_003233075.1 Gammaproteobacteria bacterium | reverse complement strand
CTATGTCGAGCGCTTGGACCGAGTGAAAACGAGTCATAGTATGCAATTGGGCCGTCGCAGTAGACGGGCTGTGAGAAATGCGGGCTAGAGACGCCCCACAGAGCAACTAAGGACACCCACTTCTTTACTTTAAACTTGTGGGTGTCCCAAATTAGAGAATATTCACAATTAAACTTGATTTTTACTGCATAAAAACATACATTTACGCCATGAGTTTGAAGCACTATTTCAGCAAACGCTCGGACAGTTCAAGATTTCCGATTTCCCAGCCTTTTTTTCCCGATTTAATCAAATAATTCAATGTCATTAGAGACCAAAAACAAAAATTCACCTAAAGCCGGTGAACGTACCGTTTTAGGTTTTGACTATGGCACAAAAAGAATCGGTGTCGCTATTGGCCAGGAGCTAACCTCACAAGCCTCAGGCGTAACAACCGTTAATGCACTTAAGCAAAAACCGAATTGGCAAGAAATCGATCAAATTATCGAAAAATGGTCACCGGATGTTATGGTGGTAGGCATACCCGTGCATATGGATGGCACTGAACACGAGATGACCGAAAAAGCGAAAAAATTTTGCCGGCAACTGCAACACCGCTATAATCTCCAAGTCTTTGAAGTAGATGAACGCTTGAGTTCGGTTGAAGCAGAGTCACAGCTAGCTGAGCAAGGCAAGACCTCGAAGGCTAAAAAAAGTAAACGATATCGCTTCAGCAAGGCTGAAATTGACCAGCTTGCGGCACAAATTATTGTGCAAACCTGGCTCAATCAAAATTAATTGATGCTAAAAATATTAAATTTAAGGAATAGCTTAAGTGAACGAAATTGATTCAATGATCTCTAAAATGGCGAAGGAGCTTAGTCAGATAATTGATCTAAAAAAACTTGAAAACCCCTTAGTCATCGGTATTCACACGGGTGGCGTCTGGCTTGCTGAAAAACTACATACACTGTTAAAAATAAAAGATCCACTGGGGATGCTTGATATCTCCTTTTACCGCGACGATTTTACTCGACTAGGCTTAAACCCTCAGGTGAAGCCTTCTAAGCTACCCATTAGTGTCGACAACAGAAATATAATTTTAGTCGATGATGTTCTTTATACTGGGCGTACTGTACGTGCCGCCTTAAACGAAATTTTTGATTACGCTAGACCGGCAAACGTAATCTTAGCGGTGCTTTTAGATCGCGCTGGCCGTGAACTACCTTTTGAGGCAAATGTGGTTGGCAAACACCTAAGTTTAGCTGACACCGAACAAGTCAAACTAAGTGGTCCCGAACCATTAGCGTATAAAATCCAAACCATTAAAACAAAGTAAGGAAAATATAAAACAAAGCCATGTCAGCACAACTTGATTCAAACGGACGCTTAAAACATTTCCTCTCAATTGATGGCTTAAACCCATCGATCCTCACTGAAATATTGGATACAGCTGAATCGTTTAACGCCCTACCTGAACAATCTGTTAAAAAAGTGCCTTTATTACGCGGCAAAACCATTGTTAACTTATTTTTTGAAGCCAGTACGCGCACCCGAACCACATTCGAACTCGCTGCGAAACGATTATCTGCTGATGTGCTCAATATTAATATAGAAGCCTCTGCTACCGCTAAGGGTGAAACTTTATTAGATACCCTTAGAACAATTGAAGCCATGCATATCGATATGTTTATCATCAGGCATGCTCGTTCCGGAGCAGCACATTTTATTGCTAAACATGTTTTACCCCATGTGAGTGTTATTAATGCTGGTGATGGACGACACGCCCATCCCACTCAAGCGATGTTAGATATGTTTACAATTCGTCGTCACAAGCCTGAATTTGGCGGGCTTTGTGTTGCTATTATTGGTGATATCCTTCATTCCCGAGTAGCACGCTCACAAATACAAGCACTCAATATGCTAGGCATCGGTGAAGTGAGAATCATTGGCCCTAAAACTTTAATTCCCGCCGAACATCAAACGATGGGTGTACAGGTTTACCATAAACTTGAAGAAGGCATTAAAGACGCCGATGTTGTCATTATGTTGCGTTTACAAAAGGAACGCATGCAAGGCGCCATGTTGCCCAGCGAAGGTGAATATTTTCGTCTCTATGGCCTCACAGAAGAAAAGTTACAAGCAGCCAAGGACGATGCTATCGTGATGCATCCTGGTCCCATCAATCGCGGCGTCGAAATGGATTCGCAAGTCGCTGACGGTTCTCGATCAGTCATTCTGCAACAAGTCTCCCATGGCATAGCGATTCGAATGGCGGTCATGTCTATGGCAATGCAACAAGCCAGTCATGCGGAGAGCAACTAATGCGCATTGCGATTAAAAATGGCTTAGTCATTGACCCGGCAAATAAGATTGAGAAAAAACTCGATCTCTATATTGAAAACGATAAAATTGTCGCGCTCGGAAAAAGCCCCAATGGTTTTGCAGCGGATCAGCAAATTGATGCGAGCGGCAAGTATATTTTCCCCGGCATAATTGATTTATGCGCTCGACTACGCGAGCCTGGACTTGAACACCAAGCCTCCATCGTGAGCGAAACTAAAGCCGCCGCAGCCGCAGGTATCACTACTTTATGCCAGCCACCTGATACTAATCCAATTGCCGATACCAACGCAGTCATTGAGCTAATACACCAACAATCAGAGCACGCCGGTTACGCTACTGTTCTGCCCATCGGCGCTTTGACTCAAAAGCTAGAAGGCAAGCAACTGAGTGAGATGGCAGCGCTAAAGGAAGCCGGCTGTGTCGCACTTGCTAATGTCTTTCCTATGCAAGACACAGTCGTATTACGTCGTTCGCTTGAGTATGCGGCGACACATGATTTGACCGTTTTTTTAACGCCACAAGATTACAATTTAAGCTTGGACGGCTGTGCACACGAAGGCGCTGTCGCCTCTCGCCTAGGATTACCCGGTATTCCCTCGGCAGCGGAAACCATGGCAGTCGGTCGCGACTTGGCGCTGATTGAAGAAGTTGGCGTGAAGGCGCACTTTTACCATTTATCAACCTCCCGCGCGACACAAATGATAGCCCGCGCACAATATGATGGCCATGCAATTTCTTGTGACGCTGCCGCACATCAATTGTTTTTAACAGAGTTTGATTTGTCGGACTTTGATTCGAATTGTCATGTTATACCGCCTTTACGGACTGAACGTGATAAAGAGGGATTACGTCACGGCATAAAAAATAATACGATTTCATCGATTTGCTCTAATCACGAACCTTGGGATGCTGACGATAAGGCAATGCCTTTTTGCGCAACCGAAGCAGGAATATCAGGATTACAAACACTCTTGCCATTGACCATGAAATTAGTGGAAGAAAAAGTACTCACACTCAGTGAAGCGATTGCACGACTGACTTCAGGTCCAGCATCGATTTTGAATATAAACTCGGGTAGTTTAAGCTTAGGGGCATTAGCGGATGTTTGTATTTATGATCCAAACATTGAATGGCAATTGACACCTGACTCTTTAATTAGCTTAGGCCACAATACACCTTTTATCGATTGGTATTTTAAGGGCAAGGTGATACAGACCTTGCACGCCGGAAAAATAGTTTTTCAAGAGCACCTCTAATTGTGTCTATTTGCACGCTGGCGGCGTTGTCGAACTTTTTAAAATGCGGGGTCGCGCAGCGATAAACTGCGTGTAAACTTTGCTTTTAAAAAGTTCTCCGCCTTGCCAGCGCACAAATATCCTAATTTTTAGAGGTGCCCTCAAAGCTAATATAATACCCCGTTGCAAGCAGCGGGTTAAGCTAATTTTACTTTATAACAAACAGTAGAAAATAATTATGAGCGCTTCTAGTCGTGGGACTATTTTTGAGGAACAAGCAAAAATAATTTCACATGAAAATTTACCCGAGAAACAATATCTCATTCGTCTACAAGCGCCTCAATGCGCGGCGCGTGCGCAAGCTGGCAGTTTTGTGCATCTGCAATGTACGGCGTCTGAACAGAAAAATAATTTATTATTAAGGCGACCGCTCTCCATTATGCGCGTTGACGCTAAGGCTGGCTGGATCGACATACTTTATAAAGTTCTTGGCAAAGGCACTGAGGCTCTTTCTAAACAAAAACCAGGTGACTCACTCGCCTGTCTTGGTCCGATCGGCCAAGGCTTTAAATTACACTCAGACAAACCTTTACGCTTATTAATCGGTGGTGGCGTTGGTATACCACCCATGATATTTTTAGCAGAAACTATTAAAAAAGAAGAACCAGGTCACTTACCTTTTGTGATCATGGGCTCTGAAATTCCTTTTCCATTCAAGACCCAGCCTTCAAGTATTGTTGTCCCAGGCATGCCCGCTGAGGTCATTGCCGGCATGGCATTATTAGATGATTGGCAAATCCCATCACGTCTTTGCAGCTTAAATAATTATCCAGGTTGTTATCAAGGTTACGTCACCGATTTAAGTAAACTCTGGTTAGAGAACTTAGATCAAGCCGGCTTAGATCAAGTTGAAATTTTTAGCTGCGGGCCTACCGCCATGTTAAAAGCCGTTACCGATCTAGCACGCCAATTTAATGTATCCTGCCAAATCTCGCTCGAAGAGTTTATGGCTTGTGCTGTAGGCGGTTGCGCGGGTTGTGTGGTAAAAGTTAAGACTGATAATGGTCCCGCTATGAAACGGGTTTGTGTTGATGGGCCAGTGTTTGATGCTTATTCTGTCTTTTAGACTGTTGTTCCTGAAAAGCTGTATTTGCGCGTATATTTTGTTCGCCAAGCGCTTTTTGACCATGGATGGTCTTACGACCAGAACCTGCGAAGCTGGTTCAGTAAGTACTTGATGAAACGCCGAAGGCGGTTCTGAAGTGAGTCGCGGAGCACACG
>QIKQ01000276.1 GCA_003233075.1 Gammaproteobacteria bacterium | reverse complement strand
GCCGAACTTGTTCTCATCAATAAACCAAGTGCACACTTCGATTGGCGATATTAAATTTGTGAATATTAAAAAGCGGGTGTCCCACATATTTTACCCGCATGTCCGGGGAAAGCTTAGATAGTACTGTATGTAGAAGGGTTTTTAGCAAGCGCAGACTGATGATCCAATACCACAACAATCATAAAGAGTAATGTTAATATTCGCATTATATACTCCATAATCTAACGTTCTAGTAAATATACCATTTAGAAAATGAGTTGAAAATATATTAAATATTCAAAATCTTATCAGTAAACTATTGTCCAGTTGCAAATTTATTTATCCAAAATATCTCAAAACTCCGGTTAATATACTGCTTGAGTTGCAAACTTTAACTATAAAAACGCTATTTTGTATCATGATAAATCAGTCAGTTACACGTCATTCAGTTGCAAACTTATTTGTTCGCCAACAACAACCCTTTAATTTATCGTTAATCCATGATGATTCCATTTAATCCTTTTCCTCTTTCTACAAATTTACTGCTAACTATCTAATTCTATTTATAATATAATGTCAAATTTGTGGGTAATTGAAAGGTTGCCCGGAGGCTTACGGTACGTTAGCATTAACCGTCATCAAGACGCCAAAAAGGATCTTCATGCCAAGATTTTGGCATTCCCATGTGAGATATACTAATATTCGGATGGTCGAACAGTAGCCGGTAAAGTCTTTTATGCCATGTTGACCCTGGATTCACGGTACGAAGCAATTTTTCTATAATAACAAGCAGTATATAAGAACGACGCAAAGGATTAATATTGGTATCGTCTAATGCTATTGGCATTTTTATCCAAGCACCGTTAACTTGGTGTCGAGTCCTGGGGACTCTGGGAGAATTACTTAATTCACGGTTCCACAGACGCGAATGATGGGCGCACACATTACGAATATAAGTAATCGACTGCATCCATGATTCTAACAATATTGCCGTTGTATTAAATTTTTGAGCGATTATCTTCCGCTCTTGATTATCCTTAATATTCGCAAAAAGTTTTGACAATTGGCCAAAGCTGATTATTTCAGTCATTACCCAACTAGGCGGTAAATCAGGTTCAGAGTATGTATCGAAGTAATGTTGTAAAAAAACATCTTTTGTCTGTCGATTGCATTGACGCCGAAGATCATCGATCAAGTTCCCGTAATCGCCTTGCCGGGTAAAAAGGGCCAGATCAATATACCAGTGATGCCCGTATTTAAGGGACATAAAATTATTAATAAAACTCCGTAAAGCTACTTCAATGCGCTCAATCGCATCTAAAAGGAGCAAACGTAATTGACGGTCAAACACATATAAATCCAACACGTCATTAAAATCTGTCCCCGATTTAAAATAGTGATTGGGTGATGGCACCTGAAACGGTAAAGTATAAGCGCTCAATCGATAGTAGCTAATGACCTCCAAATATCTGGCAGCCTCTCCCTCATCGCTAACCAGTAACCCACGGGTTTTCCATTGGTCAATTAATTCGGCAGGGGTCATCGCAGGCTTGGAGTAAACTGTCATCGATTTTCTCTAAGCAAAAAAATACCCGCCGATTTGTGCGTGTCTGCAAGCAGATATAGGCATGGCGGGTCCGTTAAAGTAATTATCGGCCAGATCCGTTTATTTTGCAACAGTTTTAAAGTCTTTTTTTTCAATTGTTTACACTTACTCCATGTTTTTTATTGCCGGGTATGTTACCTAGAAACAACTCTCAAGCAGATCTAATACTTTGATATTTACAGGTACGGGACGGGTACTTCGAAAAACTCGGGACACTCAATGTAAACTACGGACCGAACTTGTTCTCATCAATAAATCAAGTGCACACTTCGATTGGCGATATTAAATTTGTGAATATTAAAAAGCGGGTGTCCCACATATTGATTGTCAACATGTTAAGTGACGGGGGCAATCTATCAGAATATAATCATAACTATCACTATACTCCAACCGTCTTTTACTAAATGGTTGAAACTTAAGAAATTCGCGCACCAACAGTAGGCGCTCTAAGTGACGCTAAAATTGGAGAAATAGATCGTTTGTGGATGGACACTACCGATCTCTAAAATTCTGGTCCACATGAACATGAATTATTTAGAGTTAATAAAGGAGCTCACAATCACACTGGAACAATATTGAACTGCTTTGCCAACCGCGTTCTTAATGCCACTACCATCCTCAGAATAAAAATCATCAACTGACCATGTATACGTATCATCTGTCACACCGGCAGCATTACAGT
Source organism: Gammaproteobacteria bacterium (assembly GCA_003233075.1). GTDB lineage: Bacteria > Pseudomonadota > Gammaproteobacteria > SZUA-21 > SZUA-21 > SZUA-41. The sequence continues at coordinate 2,605 of QIKQ01000276.1, read as the reverse complement.
TTTGCTGCCAAACCAATTTGGAATCCTTTTGTCGTATTAAGCGGGCTTGAACGCCGAGAGAAAAATTATATGTTTTCCACTTGAATCCTTGATAGTTTGCCATGAGGTTATTGACATAGACTTCCAATACAAAATCGCTGTCTGAATATTGTGATTTGTAACTTGAATAATTATCAGAATACGGTAGTGAGCGCGGTGTTTGATTAGCGACTAGGTTGTTTAGCTTCGCCTGAGTTTTTAACCCATTGACTACGTTGGTAGTGGTGCTTAAGGTAATGTCCGGAATCGATAGTTTTTTAACTGTTTGGCCCCAAGTGGGCATTTTCGCTGATTTTGTTGAGTCTGCAATTAATCCAGAACCGACTTGTGATTTTGGCGTCATCAAAAACATACTTCTTGTAGTGTAATGCACGACTACAATTTTTTGTGCCTGACTAACCAACTTGCGATCAGTGGGAGTAATAATTAAATTGCCGCCGCCGCATCCGCTTAATACACTTAGTGTTAAAAGTATTGCTAGCCAAAATCCTATATTATGAAAATTTCTAATAAATTGTTTTTGCATTAAAGTGATACCTCAATATTGTTGTATTCCAAGTTTGGTGTAACGCTAAATTATAATAAAAAATGAATTCTCTACTTAATATTTTAACCCAAAATTTTGCATTGGATTGCCTTCTTTAAGTGGGTCGAATAGTAATATGGAGTGACTTTACAGTAACCAGACCACGAACAGTAAATATACTATATATGAATCGCTTTGATCAATAGAACAAATGTTCCATTGACATTTTACAGAAACACAGAGTTGGCTATTCACTTTGGTGTAAATATTTATGTTTTAACTGATGGTAATCTATTGCAAGTTAATACATATCAGATTTAGGTGTTAAGTGCCAGTCATATTTTATTCATAGCACCAAAAGTAGGCGCCTGCAGAGCCATAATTGAGGAGAGCAGGCATGAAAGAGTTTAACCCAATAGACCCTATCGTTGCATAAATTTTGCGTAAATTATAATTAAGCAGCTTGCTCAAACGCGTTTAAATAATGCAACAACTCATTTTCAACAGTCTTATTTGCATTCATAGATAGAGTGATCTTACCGTTTGGTTGAATCAACCGTCCTGCCCGTTGGATAATACGTTGGCGTAAACTATGGAGTCGTTCGAATGGCCAAAGTGATTTGCGTTTTGTCACCGTATTTCTTTTTTCTATTTTTAAGTAGTATTTATGCAACAGTAGGGTATATTGAAGTAGATTATAATCGGCATAGACATCATAGTACCATTGGGTATAGCCACCTATGATATTTGAAGAGAAGTATGCTAATGTTGCTTAACTCTCTGCCCGAAGTTAATGGGTAAGATCAATGAGACTCTTTGGTTATGCTCGAGTATCCACGAGCCAACAATCTCTTGATATTCAAGTCAAGGCATTAAAAGAAGCTGGGGTTAAAACCAACCGCATCTTTTCTGATAAAGTGTCTGGTAGCCGTATAGGTCGGAACGGATTAGATTTATTACGTATTAAGGTTGAAGAAGGTGATGTCATATTAGTTAAAAAACTTGATCGTCTTGGTTGAGACACAGCAGACATGATCCAATTAATTAAAGAATATCGATGATATTAAAGTTGCTATCCATTTTTTGGATGACGGAATCAGTACCGAAGGGACAATGGGTAAAATGGTAGTCACCATCCTATCAGCTGTCGCCCAAGCAGAACGGCAACGTATACTTGAGCGCACAAATGAAGGTCGAATTGAGGCAAAAGCAAAGGGCGTAAAATTTGGCCGTAAGCGCACAGTAAATCGAGAAAAAGTACGAGCTATGAAAGAACAAGAGATTGGGGTTACCGAAATTGCAAAACAACTTGGCATCGGCAGATCGACTGTTTATAAATTATTAAAAGAAACAACATAAATAATGGTAGCAAAGAATAAAAAGCAGGAACTTTTGTGAAGTAAGCAATGAAACAACAAAACCTACAAAATGAGAAACACTACTTAGCCTTTCTTGATGATGTTAAAATACAAATCAGAAGTGCCCGAATCAATGTCGCGCGAGCCGCCAACCGTGAGCTCATCCAACTGTATTGGCAACTTGGAAAAGCGATCGCCAATAAACAGGAACAACTAGGTTGGGGAAAGGCTGTGGTCGAACAACTTTCCAAAGATTTACAGAAGGCTTTTGAAGGACGTAGTGGCTACTCGACTCAAAATTTATGGTATATGCGTCAGTTTTATTTGGAATATCACGAGGATACAAATCTCCAACAACTTGTTGGAGATATTCCCTGGGGGCAAAATCTCACGATCATGTCTAAGATCAAGGACCGTGATGCTCGCTATTATTATCTCAAAGCCACGTTGGAAATGGGATGGAGCCGTAATGTGTTAATCCACCAAATAAAGTCACAAGCCTACGAGCGGCATCATTTAGCTAATAAACAACATAATTTTCAACAAGCACTTCCCGACCACCTGGCAGAACAGGCCGACCAGGCAATGAAGGATGTCTATATGCTCGATATGCTGGGAGTGGAAAAACCTATTTTAGAAATAGAACTCGAAACACGTATGGTTTCTAAAATAAAAGATGTCA
>QIKQ01000304.1 GCA_003233075.1 Gammaproteobacteria bacterium | reverse complement strand
TCAATGCGGATAAAGGTTTTGGTTTCATTACGCCGGACGATGGCGGAAAGGATCTATTTGTTCATCATTCTGAAATCCAAAGTGGGGGTGATTACGCAACTCTCAATGAAGGTCAAAAAGTAGAATATGAAGTTGGGGAAGGACAGAAAGGACCTTGTGCAAATAAAGTTAAAGCTCTTTAGCAATCAAAGTTGACGCACGTAACAATTCGCTTTAGGTGAGACCTTTAGCGCCGCGTGTTTTGTTGAGTAAAACCCGCGCCGGCAACGAGTCGCACTTAAGGTTACTCGTTAGGTCTAGGAGCAAAAATGGACAAAGAAGAACTTCGTGCAGTATCGGCACAGCTGGCACATCCAAGCGGCGATTTAGGTACTGATATCGCTGATAAGATGAATGATACCAATGTATTTATAACCGCGTGTGCTATAGAGGCGCTTTCGCCGAAAGAGGGAGAGTCAGTTGTCGAGCTTGGCCCAGGTAACGGCGCTTTATCGCGTGATCTAGTCAAGGCAATCGGTACTAAGGGATATTATTTAGGAATAGAGATTTCTAGAGATATGGCCCAGCTTGCAAAAAAAACACTGTGTGAAGTTGGTGTTGCGAAAGTTGAAGTTCATACTGGCGATTGTCACACTGTGTTAGTAGATGATGCAAGCATAGATGGGCTCATGGCAGTTAATGTGCTTTATTTTATTGATGATTTAGATAGGCTGTTAACTCAAATCAGGCCATGGTTTAAACCAAATGGGAGGTGCGTTTTCGGTATACGGCCAAAACGAACTCTTGAAGCGTTATACTTCCATGAGTTTGGTTTCCATATCCGGTCGCCCGAGGAAATTGCAGACGTTTTGCGAAAATATGATTTTGCTGAGATCGATATTACGCAATATGATGAGGGAGAGGGGAGTCTTGGAGATATAAGCTTTCCGAAAGGAACTATAATTGTCAAGGCAATAGCAAGCGCCTAACAAATCGTTCAAGCTGACGTATTTTTCTTTGCTTTTTTGTGCAGAATCGCGAAAAAGAACAAATAAAAATACACTCAACTTAATTTTAACGTTTAGCTGGATTGAAATGTTATAAGATTTAATACAAGTTGCTCCAATTTTCAAAAATCTTCATTAATAAATATAGAATGAATAAATAGCGTAAACAATCTTTTGATAACTATGTCGGTCAATATGTCATTATGAATGAAAATAAATTTTCATTACGTCCCAGTCTATTTCATGAATAATAAACGAGAAAGATTAGATATGTCGCTAATGATCATTTGTTAAGGAAAGTCATATTGACTGAATATATTATTAACTTTTCATATTACCCGCATGTTGACTACATGTTCAATTAGTACCTTAAAAGAGAAAAATACGGAAAATCGAATCAATATTAGCGAATTAGAACCAAATGTGTATCAGGCTATGTTTGGCTTACAAGCCTATTTAAACTCGACAGAACTCGATCGGTTTTAAAAGAGATGGTTAAAATTTGATCATCGCAAATAAATGGATGCGCGTATTGTTTACAGATGCACACCGAAGCGGCTCGTAAGTTGGGTGAAACGGAAAATAGAATCTATGCCTTATCTGCGTGGAAAGAATCGCCACTATTTACCGATATTGAGCGGATTGTTTTTTCTGTTACGGAAGAAATCACAAAAGTTTCAAATGGTGGTTTATGTAAGGAAACATACGATAATGCGATTTCACTACTTGGTGAAAAGTAGTTTGGCGCAATGGATTATGCATATTGTAACTATAAATGCATGGAATCGCATTGCTATATCAACAAAAATGAAGCACGTGTAGCCTTATTATAGTCTCAACTAGCTTATTGTTGATGGCTCATATAAGCTTAGGCCAGAGAATCTGGCCGTGAAAAATCAGCAATCAATCGTGATAAAAAGCCTAATGTAGCGATTATAAGTCGCGTCTATTTGGTGTCGATAAATCGCAACATTAGGCGCCAAAAAGGTGAGCGAAATGTTCGAGGTTTGATGCGTGTAGTTAAAGAAGTAGAAAGTAGTAGCTGTATGAAGTAAGTTAACCCAACCCAACTATGTATATTGAGGAAAATTAGATATGAGCACAGGAATAGTAAAATGGTTCAATGCGGATAAAGGTTTTGGTTTCATTACGCCGGACGATGGAGGAAAGGATCTATTTGTACACCATTCTGAGATCCAAAGTGGCGGTGACTACGCAACCCTTAATGAAGGTCAAAAAGTGGAATATGAAGTTGGGGAAGGGCAGAAAGGACCTTGTGCAAATAAAGTAAAAGCTCTTTAGTGCCATCAAAGTTGTTGCACATAACAATTTGCTTCAGGTGAGATCCTTAACCGCCGCGCGATATGCTGCGCAAAACTCGCGCCGGCTACGGGTCGCAGCTGAGCTTAACGTTATGCTTGTAATATAGCGATTTAGTAATTAAATATTTAATTGGCTTCAGCTTAAATAGAGCTAGATGTGTTGAAGGAAGTTATATAGGTAAAATTTCCGATTTACGTACAGCTAAGAAACTAGAGCTCATTGACGAACTGAGGGAACGTGTACTGAAAGATCAGGGAAATCTTGGCTTAAGCGACGCGCAGAAAACAAAATTGGATAGGCGTCTTGATCAGTATGAAATTGACAAAGACGATGGAGAAAACGGGGAGATTGTAAAGGCAAGGATATCAAATAAATAATGTTGAAACTGGCTATTCGCAAGGACGTTGAAGCAGATATCAATGCAGCTTATCTGTACTATAAGTCAAAATGAAAAATCTAGGAGAAGAATTTCTTCAGTTCGTCGATGACTCTTTATATAAACATGGAGGAGTTTCCAAAGACCCATTTCAAAGTTCGGAAGAGTACTCATCGTGCGTTAATCAATAAATTTCCCCATGAAATTTTTTACATGGAAAAGGAAAAGCCGATAGTGGTATTCGCTGTACTACATGCGAGGAAAGACCCAGCTAATTGGGAACGGCCCATATAACAATATACTTGAGAACGTTTGCTGAAAATAATATTTTACGTAAATTAGGAGGTTATATGAGTAATGTATATGCCGAAAGGCTTACTGAAGATAATTCTGTTTTGGCTATGATTGATCATCAGACGGGTTTATTAGTTAGTTGTCGCGATTTCGACCCACATTTATTAAAGGCTAATATTCGCGGGCTTTGCAGTCTTGCAAAAACAGTTGGGTTGCCCTCTGTTATTACCGCTAGTATGCCTCAAGGGCCTAATGGTCCAATTATGCCCGATATCCTGGAAATACTGGGGGATGATGTCATTGAAAGACCAGGTGAAATTAATGCCTGGGATAATCCAGAGTTCAAAGGCGCAATCGAAAAAACAGGTCGAAAAAAAATAATTATGGCTGGTGTTGTTACCGATGTATGTTTATTGTTTCCGGCAATATCGGCGGTTGCTGAAGGCTATGATGTTTACGCCGTAATTGATGCATCAGGGACTTGGAATAAATCTGTACAAGAAATTAGCCTACACCGCATGACTCAAGCAGGTGTTAAAGTCTCTACTTGGGCTTCTGTACTTGCAGAACTGATGAACGACTGGCGTAGCGAAAAAGGTATGGAACTTGGTGGTGTGCTTGGAGAGCATACTTCCTACCGCTGGGTGTATGATAATTTTTTAGCTGCTAACCAAAATAGTAAATAAGCTAATAATAAATGCGAAGTCATTGCAGAAAATAATTAACCGTGACAAAGGACGCTCAATATGAAAATTGAAATTAAAACAAGGGAGCAGCAACATAATGCTGATTTGTTCGGAGGAAGATTGCACGAAAACAAACCTATCTCCGGTAAAGTATATTCTAATCTTTTATATTGGGCTCATGTGGAAGCGCCCGATGATGGTGAGTTTGGATTACACCCACACGAAAATATTGAAATATTGACTTTTATTTTTGAAGGAGCGTTGGAGCATTTTGATACAGCAACTAATGTGTGGACACCCTTACTAGCGGGAGGGGTTCAACATATACAAGCAGGCAAAGGTGTATCCCACTCAGAAAAATATAAAAAAGGGTCTCGTGCTTTTCAAATTTGGTTTGATCCAGATTTTAGCAGAGCATCGAAAAAGGATGCTTATTATAAGGATTTTCAGGCAGATTCCTTTGTTTGGGAAAAAGAAGAGGGTTTTGAAGTAAAGGAATATGCAGGTGAAAATGCACCGATTAAAACTGATGCTCCTGGCATTTCCGCAAAGAGATATAAAATTCAGAAAGGTAGACACAATTTTAATTTTAAAACTGACAGTGTCTATTCGCTTTATTTGTTGAATGGTAAATTAAACATAGAAGGAAATAATATTTCTACAGATACATTTATGCGGATTGAAGACGCAGGCACTATTGACATAGAAGCTATTAAAAATAGTGATTTATTTATTTTGCGATCTCCCGTTAAAGTAGATTACAAGTTATATTCAGAACAATAATATAAGTGCATAGCAAATAACTCCAGCAGGTAATTCAAAGCGTCACTTGTTTTGCGTTCGCAAAAGCGCACTATTTAAAATTGTTGCAGAGTAAGGTGTTAGCCGTAATATATAAAATCGCATATAACTGTATTGATAGATCGCTCTACAAAAGATATAAATGATCAGTTAACTCAGATTATGGAGCAACATCGTTTGGATGAACTTAAAGAAAACTATCCAAATGAACCAGAAGCAGTCTTGTACATGGAGTTTTTCTAATATTCTTCTTCTAATTTGACGATGAATTTTTCCATAGAGCTGCCATTAAAGTGGATATATTAACACTGCTGTCCCGCTAAATTTGAAAATATTCCATGAAACCTAGCTAATTACGATTAAATTGATGGATATACTATTCGAGACATGAGGTGTACTAAGCACTGAGCTGCTAAAAGTTAAATGAATGCCCAAAATCATCCAACGTAAAGATAAGAGGTG
>QIKQ01000158.1 GCA_003233075.1 Gammaproteobacteria bacterium | reverse complement strand
ACCGTTTTCGAGCGCTTGGACCGAGTGAAAACGAGTCATAGTATGCAATTGGGCCGTCGCAGTAGACGGGCTGTGAGAAATGCGGGCTAGGCTGTTTGGGCTTAAACAAATGAATTTAGGAGATCGCCACGCAACCTTCGGCTGCTCGCGACGACGAGTCGACTTACGTATTTGAGGATTGATTATTCCAAATTTCTTCTTCAACATGACCTTCCTTGGCAGTCCAAACTAATGTCGCGATACGCTTAAACTTTGCAACCGTCATTGAACCCTTGCGCTTTGAGGTTTTTTGCTCGTCCTGTTCTTTTTCGATAACTAATCTACTGGCTTCAAAGATTTCCTGTGCTTCAAATTTATCATCTAATAATACTAATACGAGTAAATCCCAATCTATATCCATTTGCAGTTGACCTAATCGTGCACGCGATTTTTGCTCCTTAAAAATAGCCCTGCCTTTAACCAGAATTTTTTTATCCTTTCTCTCGCCTGTACCGATAGCTGTGTAACCCAGGGTGTGATCCTGACAAAGCTCTAAGTTTAACGCTTGCGCAGCATCAAAAGCCGCTACTTCCCCTGTCATACCTGTTGTTTTACCTTGTGCATGCCATTCCACACAAAGCTTTCTGGTTTGATCTACTAATTTTCCGATGTTATATACGGACATGAATGCCGATACTAAAAAAAGTTAGAATATAGGACAATAAAGCAAACCTTAGGCCAAAAATGCTAAGAAAATTGGAAATCAATCAATTTATACCTAATTAACCGCTTATTAAACGGCGATGCCTATATAAAAATAGGCATAAATACCCTCTAAATTATCTGGCTATCTTAACATCTAGAGTGATAGCACCGCACTAGAGAATTATCGACCTTGATACTTATCAACTTTGCTTGCTGCTTTATTTGCTCCGGCTGTATCGCCACGCAAACTACGTGATTCGGCAATAATTTTCCAATTTCTAAGTAATAAATCATGATCATTTCTGGCAAATGAATTGGACTTAAGCGCAAGAGATTCAGCATCGCCCAATTGGTTTTGTTTAAAGTGAATTTCAGCTAAGTTACTATAGATGATAGCGTTTCTTGGGCTTATTTTTAGCGCACGCTCAAGAATACTTGCACCCTTTGATAAATTTCCGGCATTGACCTGACGGCGAGAACTACGCATCAAGGCTCGCACCGCAGAGCGTTGTCCACTTCTAGCACGTTGTTGGACTTCTGGAGAATTACTAGACCTTGAAGAAGTATCAGCACCAGGTGCATCGACTGGCACGTTGTTACCGCTACCACGGACCGTCTCAGATTTAGTGCAAGCACCAAGAATCATTATACCAATCAAGATAAGAAATAATTTAATATTCATCGTTTTATAAAATCCAGCCATCGCATTTTACCACCAGTACAAGAAGATTGTTCACGCGGCGACCTACCTTCAACAAAAGGCAGCTGCACCGCACCACTACAGTGCTTAGTTGTCACCAGACCTGACTTGGGGTCAATCCAGTGATATTCATATTTCTTGTCCGCATCTGACGGCGGCTCAAGCTTTAAATCTTCGGCATTTATATGTTTAAATATATTACCCCAAACTCGTAGAGCACCAACACTACCCGTTAAACCCGTTGGTTTGCTGTCATCGCGGCCAACCCAAACTACACCAAGATAATTCCCAGTAAAGGCACTAAACCAACTATCTTTAGTATCATCGGTTGTACCTGTTTTGCCCGCTACACCTTTATCTTTGTGTAGAAAATTATATTTCCAGAGTCCTCGGCCAGTACCACTCGCCACCGCAACTTGCAGGGCAGAATTGAGTTGAAAGACTAAACCCGCATCAACCACACTTTTTAATTTAAGTGAATTTCGAGTTAAAAGATCACCTTTACTGTTCATGATTGATTGAATACTTCTAAGTTTAGTATTAAATCCGCCACCAGCGAAAGTTTGATACATTTGTGCGACTTCAATCGGCGTTAATTGTATCGCGCCTAACAACAAGGAAGGATATTCTGGAATTTCTTTTTCCTTACCTAAAACTTTTTGAATCATGTCAATGACTTTATCTAATCCGACTTCTAAACCCAAACGCGCCGTAGACACATTATACGAATGCGCTAATGAATAATATAAAGGGATGTCGCCATGAAATTCTTTATCGTAATTTAACGGTGCCCATATTTTACCGTTATCACTTTCATGTGAAAACTCACTATCATCTAGCAAACTTGCTAGCGTCTTACCCGATTTTAGCGCCGCCAAGTAAACTGCCGGCTTAACTAAAGAACCAATTTGGCGCTTCGCATCTAAGGCACGATTGTAACCAGGATATCTAGGGTCGGCATCACCGACAATCGCTAACACATCTCCCTGAGAGCGGCTTGTAATAACGACTGCACCCTGTAACTTGCCTGGTTTTATGTGTTTCCATTTGGATAAGCTAGCAATCTGAGTTTTTAAACTTTCTTCCGCATAGTACTGAATCAAAGGATCTAAAGTGGTAAAAATACGTAGGCCACCAGTCGTTATATCTTCCGGCCGATAACTTTTTCGAAGCTGCCGTCTAAGCAAATCAACAAAGGCTGGATAGCGAGTGATACTAGTCTTTTTCTTTGAGACCACATCAAGGCTACGATCTTTCGCCGTTATCGCAACATCTTCGCTAATTATTTTTTGTTCGCGCATCACATCAAGGACGACGTTTCGCCTGCGCAATGCATTTCCTCGTCTACGCCTAGGATTATACGCGCTAGGTGCTTTTACCATACCAACTAACAAAGCGAGCTGATGGTCTTCCAAATCTCGTAGAGGCTTACCGAAAAAATAATGACTAGCCAAACCAAAGCCATGAATCGCTCGCTTGCCATCTTGACCTAAAGCAACTTCATTGAGATAAGCTTCTAAAATTTCATTTTTAGAATAATGAAATTCAAGCAATACTGCCATAGCCATTTCGTTTAACTTACGCCAAATGGTTTTTTCTCGTGTTAAAAAATAGTTCTTAACTAATTGTTGAGTCAGAGTACTGCCGCCTTGTCTTGCACCACCCTTCTTTATGTTAATCCAAATCGCTCGAAATATACCTTTAAAGCTAATGCCAATATGACTGTCAAAATTTCGATCTTCAACCGCTTTTAGTATTTCGACAAGCTTTTTCGGGACGTCTTCATTTAATTTCACCAAAATACGATCTTCATTATGAGAGGGGTATATCTTGGAAATGACAACCGGATCTAGTCGGACAATCGGCACATCTTCATTTTGTTTCACATCTAACATGTCGACAACAATGCCGCCACTCAAATTAATGCGTATATGTTTGGGTTGCTCTTCCGCATCCCAATGTTTAAAACGACGCGTATAAATCGCAACATGATTATCACCATAGCTATAGTAGCCTGGCTTATTTGGCGTTTCGCTAAGTTGATAATTGAGGCGATTCAACTCATACAATATATCGGTCTTACTAATTTTTTTATTTGGATAAAGTTCAAGCGGACGAGCATAAACATAAGCCGGTACTGACCAGCGCTTACCTTCAAATTGAGTTCGAATTTGAAAATCCAAGAAAATCAAATAGGCGCTGCCCATTAGGAAACTAGCTAATATTGTATACAATATAACCTTCTTAACGGGTGACATCGATCCGGAATTAGAGGAGCCTTTCTTACCTCGCCTACGTGATCTTCGTCGCTTACTCACCATAATTTAACCTTACAATTAATTATCTGATAGTTGAAAAAACTTTTCTTAATAATCGCGAAGTTCGTTTTACCTGATCGCGCCTTATAGCTTGCTCTTCTTCTGCAATCAAAGTAAATAAACCTTCAATTGCCTCGTTTGTGATATAGCTGTCTAAATCTATATTATCTTTATTTTTACCATTGTCTCATAAACCCAAATTTAGATACCATTTTTTTATAGGCCGAACTTAGTCCAGTTGAATTCGTTGCTTTTTGGGTCACTGGTAACATTTTCTTAAATAAAATTCGCTGTGTTTTTCGGCGAAAATATTCTGTTGCTGCTGTATTTGAACCTCGTAAAATACGCGCTGCGTCGCTAATGGTCATCTGCCTAATAGCTCGCACAAAAATAGACCTACTTTTCGCCACTGATTTTTCTGCGGCTCAATTCATCGCTAATGAAAAACGTCTTACATACTTTTGTTTTCCAAACTTATTCAGCGTTTTAGCTACTTTCCTTAATTCATCAGGCATTTGAATTCGAAAACGCTTATTATGATAAAAACCGTTAGTCGCTCCCAATACTCTTACTGCACTAGTTATGCCTTTTTTTAAAGCTGCCTTTAGTCCGCTCGAAACGTCCTTGGCACTCATATCAACATTGGACGCATTTGACCAATCGCGCGATTTTTTGGGTTTTTATTTGTCAGCTCTTCAAGCCAATCTCTAAAATCTGCATCTGCCTGAATACAAAATAGCAACATCATCAAACTCACTAGTGCTCGCTTATTGCGCATTTGGATAATACCCTAAGCCACTAATTTTATGCCAATTTCTATATTTCTCAACTACCTACATTGACATTTTAGAAGAGCTCGGTCAATAGACAAGCATCTCATACTGCGATTCACTTACAATCTTTTTACTATCTTGTTAGCTCCTAAAACTTCAGCGAATAGGAATTTAGCCTACGATTTTAAAGTGACGCTTTATATAGCAATACAGCCAAAGAGAATTGCTGGTCTAGAATATTGACGACTTGGTCATCAACTCTTGAACTGTGGATTTTTAGATCAAGTTTTAGATCAAGCAAGTCTGATTTTACAGAGTCTGGCTTAATCTCAATATTCCATGAAATTAGTACAAGCATTAAAATTAATAGGTTAGCCCGCTTTTCTCACAGCACTTCGTAGCGAGACGGTTCAAGGGTATGCTATGACTCGTTTTCGCAACCGACAAGTGCGCAGGCATAGT
>QIKQ01000183.1 GCA_003233075.1 Gammaproteobacteria bacterium | reverse complement strand
TATGCCTGCGCACTTGTCGGTTGCGAAAACGAGTCATAGCATACCCTTGAACCGTCTCGCTACGAAGTGCTGTGAGAAAAGCGGGCTAGGCTGCTTTACTCACCCACCTTATACAATACCTGAATAATTTAGGTAGCCATTAATCATATCGGCTCCCCAATAGACCGAAATTAATCCAGCAATAGCGAGATAAGGGCCAAACGGGATAGGGTTATTGCGATCTCTGCCCTTAAAAATTATTAAACCAATTCCAATCAAAGCGCCAACAAAGCTCGAGAGGACTATTATTAAAGGCAAAATCATCCAGCCTAGCCATGCGCCAAAAACGGCAAGTAATTTAAAATCACCATTACCCATACCATCTTTGCCGGTTATAAGCTTGAAACTATTAGCGACAATCCAAAGTATAAGGTATCCCGCCGCGGCGCCTATCAAGCTCGTGATGGGGGTCACTTCTTTGATTGGATTGTAGGGGCTATAGAGTAGTCCTATCCATATTAGTGAAAGTACAATCGAGTCGGGTAAAATTTTGTGATCATAATCTATCATTGATAAGGCGATTAAGCCCCAACTAAGCAAGGCTATCATCAAAAAGTGTAAGCCATACTGAAAGTGATAAGCGGCGAACGCAGTCAACAATGCGCTTAATATTTCAATGAGTGGGTAGCGGGCTGAAATTGTTGTCGAACAATATCGACATTTTCCCTTTAAAAAAAGATAACTAAAAATTGGAATGTTGTCCAAGGCAGTTAGCTGCTTTTTACATTTTTGGCAACGAGAGCGTGGTACTACTAAATTAAATTTACTCTGATCACTGTTTGGATTAATTAGTCTATTATCGTCATTTCTTGATTCGTATTCATTTAAAAATTCATAACATTGATTCTGCCAATCACCTTTAATCATAACAGGTAATCTGTAAATTACGACGTTTAAAAAACTGCCAACTAAGCCGCCAAGGATTCCGGCAACGACAACAAAAGCAATCGGGTTTTGAATTAGGAATTCGTCCATAAGTCCTTCTGGTATATTTTGCTAAATTAAGGATAGACTATTTCAGATCATAGTACTCTAATTAGTTTGTTGCAGGGTAACAAAAATATGCTTTAACTCTTTTTGGATTAGGCTTAGATTGCTATGCAGTGTTTTTAGTGCGTAAATCGCCTTGATTAATATCAAAAGTAAACTTGAATTAGTCCTTAACGCTATTTACATAACGGTGCCCATTTTAAAAATTGGCATATACATAGCGATAACTAATCCACCAACTAAGACACCTAAAATCACCATAATGAGTGGTTCAAGCAAGCTACTCATGGCATCTACATCGTTATCCACTTCTTCTTCGTAAAAATCAGCAACTTTGCTTAGCATTCCATCAAGATTACCGGCTTCTTCACCAATTGCAACCATTTGCACAACGAGTGGTGGGAAAAGAGCGGTATCTCGCATTGCAACTTGTAGTTGCTTGCCTGTCGCGACTTCATCGCGTATACGAATGACTGCGTCATGATAAACAATGTTACCACAGGCGCCCGATACTGAATTCATTGCTTCGACCAAGGGGACACCAGCGGCAAACATGGTGGCGAGGGTACGAGCAAAACGGGCAATGGCTGATTTATTGACGATAGAGCCCACTATTGGAATTTGCAGCATAACTCGATCGAGTGTACGCGCAAATCTCGGGGATCTTCTTTTGGCTTGAGAAAACGCTGTGATAACACCTACGATACTACCAAAGACGAGCCACCAATAGTTTTGCATAAATTCGGATAAATCAACTATCATTTGCGTAAACCCGGGCAATGCACCGCCGAAGTTTTTAAATAGATCATCAAATTGTGGGACTACATAAACAAGCAATATAGACGTAACTAATAACGCCACGCCGCAGATAGCAGTAGGGTAGAACAATGCCTTTTTAATTTTCGCTTTCATTGATTCTGTTCTTTCTTTGTACGTTGCTATTTTATGTAGTAATGTTTCTAATATACCGGCATGTTCGCCCGCGTGTACAAGATTGCAAAAAAGTGCATCAAATTCCAAGGGGTGTTTTGCCAAAGATTCTGCCAAAGGGTTACCAGCTTCAACATCATTTTTAACCGCTAATATTAGTTTGGCCATTCTAGGGTTTTCATTGCCACCGCCAATAATTTCAAATGATTGCACTAGCGGAACGCCCGACGAAATCATTGTTGCTAGTTGCCGACTAAATATTGCAATGTCTTTTGGTGTAATTTTTTTACCACCACCACCAGCAAAAAGTGTTGATTTTCGCGAGACTTTAATTGGCTTAATGCCTTGCCGGCGCAAATCAGCTTTGACTAAGGCAATGCTAGCTGCTGTGGCTTCACCTTTTACACGGGCACCTTTTCGGTCGGCTCCCCGCCAGACAAATGTTAGTTCTTTTAATGCTTTCTTCGTCATTGCTTATTCCTTAGTAACTCGGTTAATTTCTTCTATGCTGGTAACACCATCACGTATTTTATTTAGACCAGAAGCACGTAAATCAGCTATGCCTTCTTTATTTGCTTGATCAGCTAATTGCATTGCGTTGCCACCCGCCATTATGATTCGTCCCATTTCTTCGGAAATTGGCATCACTTGATAAATTCCAACTCGACCCTTGTAGCCTTTCGCGCATTTATCGCAGCCTACTGGTTTGTAGATTTTTAGAGTCTTAACTTCATCCACTTTAAAACCTTCCTCTACTAGGGACTCAGGTGGAAGATCGGTAGCATGTGTTTTACAGTGACTGCATAAGCGACGTGCGAGTCGTTGGGCAATAATTAACGACACTGAGGATGCAATATTGTAAGAAGGGACTCCCATATTCGCTAAACGTGTTAGTGTCTGAGGTGCATCATTGGTGTGAAGTGTTGATAAGACTAGGTGACCAGTTTGTGCAGCCTTAATAGCTATTTCAGCCGTTTCGAGGTCACGAATCTCACCTACCATGATGATGTCCGGGTCTTGACGCAGAAATGCTCGTAACGCTAACGAGAAAGTCATTCCTGTTTTTGAATTCATATTGACTTGGTTAATCCCGGCTAAGTTTATTTCAACGGGATCTTCTGCGGTTGAAATATTGCGGTCCTCAGTATTGAGTATATTCAATCCGGTATAAAGAGAGACGGTTTTACCACTGCCGGTTGGCCCAGTTACTAACACCATGCCATAGGGTTTGTGAATCGCATCTAAATAAAGTTTCTTTTGAATAGGTTCGTAGCCGAGTGCGTCTATGCCCAATTTCGCACTTGCTGGATCTAAAATCCGCATAACAACTTTCTCGCCAAACAAGGTTGGCATGGTGCTAACCCGAAAATCAATCGAACGATTTTTAGAAAGTGTTAGTTTCATGCGTCCATCTTGCGGCAATCGTCGTTCTGCAATATCTAAGCGAGACATTACTTTCAAACGTGCGACTAACCTACTGGCAAGTGTGACGGGTGGTTCGGCGACCTCACGCAATATACCATCTTGGCGTAAGCGAACACGAAAAATTTTTTCATAAGGTTCAAAATGAATATCGGATGCGCCTTTATTAATTGCATCGAGTAAAACTTTGTTAACGAATCGAACTACCGGAGTGTCATCAGCGTCTGAATCCCCAGTGTCATCAGGGGTATCATCAGTTTCTGCTTCAATTGATAAATTATCTAGATCGTCATCTAGCAAGTCATCCATTGAAGTATCTTGAGCGGAGAGAAAACTTTCAATGGTTTGAGATAATTTTTGTTCCTCAACCAATATTGCATCTGTAGTAATGCCAGTATGAAATTTGAATTCATCAAGTGCAGCTAGATTAGTAGGATCAGATACTGCGACAAACAAACGATTTCCGCGTTTAAACAGTGGCAAGGCATGGTGTTTTCGAATTAGTTTTTCTTCTACTAGTTTGCTTGGTGCCATTTCCATATCCATTGCATCAAGATCGAATAGGGGCACACCAAATTCCTGCGAAGCAGCCCATGCGATTTCGTGGCCACTCAGAATTTCTTGCTCGACTAAATAAGTGACGAAAGGTTTTTTTTTCTTCTTGGCCTCAGCATAAGAATTTTCGGCAACGTCTTCTTTTAGCAAGCCATCCTGTACTAAACGTCTTGCCAAGCCAGTTAAGTGAATTTTGGGGTTTGGAGATACCATATATGTTTTTTTTACATGTCCTTTGGTTTTAAATGTCTAGCCTTGCATCTGAATTTTGATAGACAGTGCAATTTAATAATGAAAAGCGATTAGGCCTGGCAATTTCCTAGACTAAACAAAGCTAGGTAACATTAAACACTGCAATTCAATGTTTTTTTTGCGGGCTCTAGTTACATTTCTATCCACTCTTTAACGGCGCTGTGTCGCTATGGTTTAAATAATTCTTTCAAAAATCGAAATTTGTCTTGAAAACAATTGAAAATAACGGGTTATTACTGTGATTTTATAGCTTAATTCACTTTTGATTCTAAACTATTGCAAGTTGAAACGAGAATTCCATTTGTTCGCTAGAAACCTTTGCTTCTGCTCATTAAGTGTTGCTCTGGCTGGTTTGCCCAACGCACGTCGTGTGCGTGGGGCAAATGCGAAACGTCTTGTTTGGCTACAGCCATGCGCATTCACTAAATGAACAGATCGATTCCTAAGCTTTCAAATGGAATTCACGTATCAAGAAAAGTTAGATTTTTTCACTCACGGGAGGACTATCGGTACTGTTGGCCCTAAAGGCCAATCCCTTTTCGGTCTAGTCCGTGCGTTCACTTCGTTCACCTGATGCGGACTATTAGTAGGGTATTTAAATTGAATTATCGTAGAGACCGGGCATGCTTCACTGCTGTCCCACAGTTTATGATAATGTTTCACTTAACTCTATGCAGAGCGACTAAATTGATTGATTGGCAGATTGGGACATGAAGCTAGCACGAAGCATACACGCGTTAAAAAACAGACGAATGAGTAAAATTATTTAATATACGACGAGAAAAATCTCAAAGAAATTGGTCGTTGCGAGGTGTGATCACCGATCACACCGAAGCAATCTCCTTAATTCAATGATTTACGTTAGGAGATTGCTTCAGC
>QIKQ01000383.1 GCA_003233075.1 Gammaproteobacteria bacterium | reverse complement strand
AGAAACACCGCCACCGCATTATTGACAGAATGAACCCTTGCGAAGCAAGTCGTGAATTCGTCATCCTGAGCACCGCATGTAATGCGGGACGGCAGGATCTCGCATATTCAACCTTATAAACCCTCGCGCAGCGAGTCGTGAACATGTTGCGAGCTGTGTTCGGAGAACGCAGCGAAGCAATCTCGTCGCCTATGCACGATTAACATTTTTATATTAAACAATTGAATTTTGGAGATACTTCGTAAGCTTCGCTTACTCTGGACGTTTGAGCGGATCTCGCAAATGCTTTAGTTATAAATAATAAAAAGTGTCATTGAATTTAAGTCTCCCCCGGCTCTAAAGAGCCGGGCTACGAACAACCTTAATTGGCGAGAAAAACTTGAAGCGCTTCTATAAATTTCTGATTCTCATCTGCTGTACCAACTGTCACACGTAAACAGTCTTTTAGCTGCGGACCCGCATTAGATAAGTTTTTAATTAATATTTTTTTCTCGATTAAATATTTGTGAATGTCATTTGCTTGGTCTTCAGCAGTTCTAAATAAAATAAAATTAGCATCACTTGGATAGACTGATAGCTCGGGGATTAATACCAGCTGCTGATAAAGCGTTTTGCGATCAAAACATATTTGCTCAGTTTGTTGATCCAAGATTGCTTTATTATCTAGAGCAAACTCCGCACTCAACTGAGTCAGTACATTAATATTATACGGCAAGCGAATTTTATCAAATTCACTTATCCACGCAGGATTTCCACTTAGGTAGCCTAAGCGCAAACCAGCCAAACCCATTTTAGACAGGGTGCGTAAAACTAACAAATTTTCATACTGACTCATTTTGTCCATATAACTAAGCTTAGCGAACGCTGCATAAGCCTCATCGATAATAACCAGTCCTTGACTCGCCTCGATAATTTTCTTTATGGAATCATCATCAAATAAATTGCCGCTTGGATTATTGGGGTAAGCGATAAATATAATTTCAGGCTGATAATATTCAATTTCACTTAATGTCAATTCAATGTCAATTTGAAACTGATCGCTCAGCGGGATTTTTATATAATCTAATTGATTATATAGAGCTATATACTCATACATAACAAAACCAGGTTCAAACGACATGACTCGCGCGCCTGGTTTCGCTATCGCATTAATTAGAATATGGATAATTTCATCTGAACCATTGCCAAGTAATACCTCATGTCCCTCTGCAATTTCAAAAGTCTGTTTGATTTTCTGCACAAGCGCCTTGCAACTCGGGTCAGGATAACGATTTAATTCCGCTCGCTCTAATTTATTAAGCCAAGCACGGCGTATCTCAGCTGACCAAGAATAGGGGTTTTCCATCGCGTCTAATTTAATCATGCCGCTTGCATCAGGCACATGATAAGCCTTCAAACTCAGCACTTCCGCGCGAATTAATTTTGCTATTAATGGGTTATTACATTCTGACATTCTGTCTTAATCTATAATTCGATTTTCCGCAGATCGAGCATGGGCTGTTAACCCCTCTCCACGCGCCAACACCGATGCTGTTTTGCCTAATTCAGACGCGCCTTGCGCCGAACAATGTATTAAACTGGTGCGTTTCTGAAAATCATACACACCCAGTGGTGATGAAAATCGGGCGGTGCGTGATGTGGGTAAGACATGATTGGGTCCAGCGCAATAATCACCTAAGGCTTCAGCGGTATATCGACCCATAAAAATTGCGCCGGCATGCCTAATTTTAGGTAAGTAATTAGCGGGGTCTTCTACTGAGAGTTCCAAATGTTCAGGCGCAATGTAATTGACTACCTCAATCGCTTGATCCATGTCTTTTACCGTAATAAGAGCGCCTCGCGAACTTATCGATTGAGCAATAATATCTTTGCGTTCCATTTCAGGTAATAATTTAATAATTGTATTTTTAACGCTCTCGATAAATGTTGCATCAGGGCTAATCAAAATAGATTGTGCATCTTCATCGTGTTCCGCTTGAGAAAATAAATCCATAACAATCCATTCCGGATCGGTTTGGCCATCGCAAACAACTAATATTTCCGAGGGACCTGCAACCATGTCTATGCCTACAGTGCCAAACACCAACCGTTTCGCAGTTGCAACATAAATATTGCCAGGTCCAACTATCTTATCTACCTGTGGTATTGATTGCGTACCATAAGCAAGGGCGGCCACTGCTTGAGCACCACCAATTTGAATCACTTTATCAACGCCTGATATTTTTGCCGCCGCCATCACCAGGGAATTAACTTGATCATCTGGCGCAGGCACCACCATTATTAATTCTTTTACGCCGGCTACTTTCGCGGGAATTGCATTCATTAATACCGATGAAGGATAAGCCGCTTTACCACCAGGCACATAGAGTCCAACTCTTTCTAATGCAGTTACCTGCTGACCCAGCAGAGTCCCATCTTTTTCAGTGAAGGACCAGGATTCAATTTTTTGATGTTCGGCGTAAGCCTTGATTCGTGCTGCCGCTAGTTCCAATGCCTCTCTCTGCTCATTTGTAATTTCGCTGAGAGATTTTTCGAGTAAATTATTTACTTGAGCACTATCCGTAATAATCTCTGTCATCGAACTAATTTTTCTGCGATCAAATTGGCAGGTATATTCTAATACGGCATCATCACCCCGGTTTTTAACATCTAACAATATATCGCTAACCGTTTTCAATACTGTTTGATCTGAAATGGCATCCCAGCGAACGAGTTCATCAAGCTTTTGCCAAAAATTATTTTGCTTAGTATTTAGCTGAGTTATATCTATCATAATGATTCAATTGTTTTCGTTATAACGACATAATCGTCTACAAGATTAGGAGCATTTACCGAGTTGAAACCGCATGTTCGATTTGACTTATAAATTCCTTAATGCGTTCGCATTGAGTTTTCATAGCGGCTTTATTGACGATAAGACGCGAAGATATATCCGCAATGTGCTCTAAGGGGCTTAAGCCATTTGCTTTAAGGGTATTACCGGTATCAACCACATCAACAATACAATCCGCTAAACCGACTAGGGGCGCCAGCTCCATTGAGCCGTATAATTTAATCACGTCGACCTGCTTGCCCTTGGCTGCAAAATAGCGCCTTGCTGTTTTGACGTATTTAGTTGCGACACGTAAACGCTTTTTCGCTAACTTCGCCTCATCGGTTGCCGCAACCATTAATTTACATTCCGCTATATGTAAATCAACTGGCTCGTACAAGTCTTTGCCGCCTTGTTCTAGTAAAACATCTTTTCCAGCAACACCAATTTGTGCTGCGCCGTGGGCGACATAAGTTGGCACGTCTGAAGCGCGAATAATTAATAATTTCACATCGCTTTGATTGGTGTCTAAAATTAATTTTCGACTTTTTTCTGGATCATCGATAGGCGTAATTCCTGCGTGCGCAAGCAAAGGCAAGGTTTCTTCGAAAATTCGACCTTTTGATAAGGCAATAGTAAGTATTTTATCCATAATTAATCGATTTAGTTAAAGGCTATCCTTAAAGGCTGTTTCAAAATTAGCGTCTACTACGCTCACGAGTAATTTTTGCACCTAGCTGATTCATTTTTTCCTCAATACGTTCATAACCACGATCAATATGATATATTCGGTCAACTAATGTTGAACCTTCTGCGACTAGAGCGATTAGCACAAGACTCGCTGAAGCTCGTAAATCAGTCGCCATCACAGGCGCCGCTTTTAAATTCTGACAACCTTTAACAATTGCGGTGTTTCCTTCTAATTTAATATTAGCACCCATTCTTTGCATTTCATTAACATGCATAAAACGGTTTTCAAATATAGTTTCTGTAATGATGGCTACACCATCTGCAACGGCATTTAAAGCAGTAAATTGCGCCTGCATGTCGGTTGGAAAAGCTGGATAAGGCGCAGTATGGATATCAACCGCAATGGGACGCTTGCCTTGCATATCCAATTCTATCCAATCCTCACCTAATGTAATTTTAGCGCCCGCCTCTTTGAGCTTTATTAAGACAGCGTCTAGCAAATCAGTACGGGTATTTTTGGCCTTAACTTTACCACCCGTCATAGCTGCGCCAACTAAAAATGTGCCTGTTTCGATTCGATCTGGCATCACCTTGTAATCGCAACCACTTAGATTTTCTACACCCTCGATGATTATTTGACTTGTGCCTGCTCCGCTAATTTTTGCACCCATTTTGATTAAACATTCGGCTAAATCGACTACTTCCGGTTCTCGCGCAGCATTCTCTATAACAGTTTGCCCTTCAGCAAGAGTAGCCGCCATCATTAAATTTTCAGTGCCTGTTACCGTGACTAAATCTAAATTGAGCACAGTGCCTTTCAGCTTTTTCGCCTTAGCCTGAATAAATCCAGATTCCACATTAATTTCGGCACCCATTTTTCTTAGGCCATTAATATGCAAATTAACTGGTCTTGAACCTATCGCACAACCGCCAGGCAAAGAGACAGTCGCTTCACCAAATCGAGCCAGTAAGGGACCCAGTACTAATATTGAAGCGCGCATGGTTTTGACTAGTTCGTAAGGTGCGTTAAAGCAACTCACACTACTCGCGTCAGCATGAATGTTCATTTTATCATCAACAGTCAGTTTCACACCCATTTGCGCCAAAAGCTCCATCGAGGTCGTGACATCTTGCAAATGAGGAACATTGCTAATTGTCATCGGGGTTTCAGCCAACAAGGTGGATGCTATAATTGGCAGGGCCGCATTTTTCGCACCGGAGATCCAAATATCTCCGTTGAGAGGCGTGCCCCCTTCGATTCTTAATTTATCCATAGTCGTTAATGATTATTAGGTTTGTGAATTACTCCAGTCGGACGGAGTAAATGTTTTAAGTGCCAATGCATGAATTTCGTTAGTTTGCATGCGATCACCCAGAGTTTTGTAAACCATTTGATGCTGTTTTACCATGTTAATATCATCAAACTCAGGACTTACGACGGTCGCTTCAAAATGCTGGCCATCATCACCTTGAACATCTAAATGGCTGACATTAATTTGAGACGAAATTAATTCGTGAATTTTTTCTTTTGTCATCATACTCTTAGTTTTCAATTTATGGTTGATAAAGACGAGATTATATACAGTTTTAGGGCTGTAGCCTAGCCCGCTTTTCTCACAACACTTCGTAGCGAGACGGTTCAAGGGTATGCTATGACACGTTTTCACGACCGAGAAGTGCGCAGGCATAGTC
>QIKQ01000265.1 GCA_003233075.1 Gammaproteobacteria bacterium | reverse complement strand
GTAGTGGTTGGTGGTATGTTTAGCGCAACATTCTTAACGTTAGTCATTTTACCTGTGTTGTATCAGGTATTTTCATCGCCTAAGATTAAAATAGATGAAATAGCCAGTTAAGTGAGTAAGGTTCTTCAAGTCTACTTTTCAGCCAAGTTTCTTATTTTTATGTATTCTAGATAAGACTCTTCACTGAAAAATGAACTTGGCCCCTTAAAATTATTCTATAAGCTTACATAAAAGAGTTTAGGCGAGTAGTTATATGAGCGAGAAGCACTGTTCGGATCACTGTCAGGCAAGTGCCGCAGCACAACATAAATCCATCTTATGGATAGTGCTAACGATTAATTTCACTATGTTTGTAGTCGAAATGACCTATGGCTTAATTGCCAACTCCAGTGCATTACTCGCTGACTCACTCGATATGCTAGGAGATAGCCTCGCCTATGGTATTAGCTTATTTGTCATCTCAAAAGGTCTAATTGCGAATGCAAGGGCTGCCCTATTTAAAGGGCTCATGATGGCTGTTCTTGGGTTCTATGTTGCATTTATCACGATTTATAATATGTTTGGAAACAATTTACCTGTAGGCGAAACTATATCAATAATTGGCGGCATCGCGCTAGTAGCAAATCTCGTTTGTTTATTTTTACTGCTAGCAGTACGCGACGACAATATTAATATGAAATCGGTGTGGTTGTGTAGCCGTAATGATGTCGTTGCGAATGTATTGGTAATCATTGCAGGTTTTTACACTCAATCGGCTTGGCCGGATAGTTTGGTTGGGATAATCATTGCTGCGGTAGTTTTGCATTCAGCATTTTACATTATAAAATCTTCAAGAGAAATCTTGATCTCATGAATAAAAGTTTGTTTTCCCCGCACTCGGTAAACGAGCAAGCGTTGACAATTGTTTTTTCATAGGTTTTGGTTAGTCGAATAATTATTTCACATCCACCCTGCGGTAAGCACCTTTCACTTTAAGTGTAATGACAACAGGTGATTTGGTTTTATTTTTCCAATACCAGCCATGAGTGCCGTTAAATATTGCGGTTAAAGAACCACTCGAGTGACTGGCAGTGGTTTTTTTAAAGCTCTTAAAATAACCTGTTTTATCCCCTTCAGGTTCTCCATGAAAATCAAAAAACAATGGCGTTCCACTTGTTTTCCAGGTGTAGCGAAAAGTAGAACCTTTCTTGAGGTATAACTTGTATTCTTTTTCACCGCTAGCTGGGATGGTTATATTGATTGTGTCTGTCCAGTTAATAACATCTGATTTTTTAGTAACAGTGATTTCTTTACTGTCACTATTTTTTTTAATCGATTTTTTATCCGCAATAAATTCGTTGGGATTAGTCGTGTGTGTATAACCATGCATCTGCATCAAAAAAAGAAAACCACCCATTAAAATCAATCCGTAGTTTACGATCAGACTAAATGCTTGAAACGAATGGCGCTTACGCCAGGCAGCAATAATTACAAGCATAAGCACCAACGCACTGATTTGCCCGATTTCAATACCAACATTAAATGAAATAATATTAGCCAAAGTTAGTCCATCGGGACCTAAGGAGAGTTCCTGTAATCGGGTTGATAAGCCAAAGCCGTGTATTAAACCTAGACCTACAATCATGATTAACATATTAGGAGGATTAATATTCAAATACTTACGAAAACCATCAAGATTGGAGAAAGCGATGTAACAAACACTGAGTGCGATGATCGCATCAATGGCAAAATAATTAAGTTGAATAGCGTTGAATGTCGCGAATATTAAAGTGACACTGTGACCAAGCGTAAAAGCTGTCACATACTTCACAATATCTTTGAAACCCTTTAAAAAAAACACAATACCGAAAACGAAGGCGAGATGATCATAGCCGGATAACATGTGCGTTGCACCGATCCACATATAACGCCAATTACCGCCTTCGATAATGGCTAGCTTGTCTGCCTCAGACATTCCATGCGCGAAAGTCTCTTGCGATAGCAGCGACAAAAGAATTAAACCCAGTACCAAATACATAAAGCGAAAGTTAAGTTTTACATTGGATAACACGTGATAATTCTCCTAATTCTAAAATTGTTAAATTCTAATATCTTACTATTTAGTCTAAATTCTAAACTAACGAAGTACTCCATTTGAAATCACCTTAGCAATGCTCGAAATAAACTTTTTATAACCGTCCGCTCTGCTCAACCGAAGTCAGCCAATAGATGCCTTGATCTTGAATACCATTAACCGATTCACGTAATGTAACAAGCACTAACTCGACAAAGGATTCTTCCAGTAAAATATCGACTCTCACCATTGGCGTGTGGCCTACGACTTTATCGCGCGCGGATAAAAAGGCATTGTTTTCGACCTGTGCGCCGTGTCCTTCAACCGAACAAAACGTAAAGCCAGATATCTCCTCAAGACTTAGAAGATGATCGCCTACATCTTGTTGTAGATTGGTGTTAATAATGAGTGTGAGTAAGTTCATACACGCTTCTCTTTTGTTTTTAATCGTTGAGGTTCGTTACGTTCTTCCAGCCAGGCATAAAGCGTCGGCAATAATATTAAAGTCAACAAAGTAGAGGTAATTAATCCACCAATGACCACCACGGCCAGTGGCCGCTGTAATTCAGAACCAGGACCTGTGGCAAATAATAATGGCATCAGACCAAGACTAGCGATGAGCGCCGTCATTAGGACTGGGCGTAATCGACGCTCAGCGCCTTCCTTTACCGCTTGTAATACGTTTCGTCCGCTTTTACGAAGTTGATTAAAGAAACTGACCATGACTACACCATTGAGTACAGCGACGCCAAACAAGGTAATGAAACCAACCGAGGCCGGAACTGATAAATAGAGTCCGGACCAGTATAGGCTTACTACACCACCGATCATAGCGAACGGAATATTAAGAATGATTAGCCCTGCTTGTTTCAGAGAACGAAAAGTCACAAATAACATCAAAAAGATTAACGTAATCGCAATGGGCACCACCACGCCTAATCGTTTTGCGGCACGTTGTTGGTTTTCAAACTGACCGCCATAGGTAATGTAGTAGCCACGTGGAAGAACAAGCGACTCTTTTAGTTTACGCTGCACCTCCTCGACAAAACTCACGACATCACGATCTTTTACATTGGCTTGTATCACCACTTGTCGACGAGCAGATTCTCGTGCAATTTCGACCGGTCCATCCACATTACTTACATCCGCTAACGTATGTAGGGCTACTTTTGCACCGTTGGGTGTTTTAACTAACAGGTTTTTGATACTTTCAGAGGTGGTTCGTGCAGACTGAGGATAACGTAATAAGACGGACGTACGTCGATTACTCTCAATCACCTCGGTCACTACTTCTCCGGCGACCGCCATTTCGATTAATTGATTAATATTTTCTACATTAATCCCGTAACGGGCATTGACTTCGGGTTTTACCTTGATTTGCAAATAGGATTGTCCGGACAGGCGACCGCGGAACACATCCACTGCGCCGGTTGTCTTGTTAACCAGTGTTTCAATTTCTTTTGATAAACGTTCCAATTCTTTCAGATCATCGCCGTAAAGTTTGATTGCCATGGCTGCGCGCACACCCGTGAGCATCTCCGATACCCGCATGTCAATGGGCTGTGTAAAGGCGATATCGATTCCTTTAAAACGTCGCAGTTTTTCACGTAATTTTTTCCGCAGTGTTGTCTGATCGATGCTCCATTCCTGGCGCGGCTTGGTAATTATAAAATTGTCGGTCTGATACAAACCCATTGGGTCCATGCGTAACTCATCCGCTCCCGTGCGTGATACTACGCCAATGACTTCCGGGATTTCCATGAACGCTTTTTGAATAGGCGCGTCCCTTGCGAGTGAATGCGAAAGCGATACATCGGAGGCCTTTTCAACAATGATCACCGTTGAGCCTTCATCCATGATCGGCATAAATTCTTTGCCAATGTAGGGAAAAAGTGCAACAGCACCGACTAACGCGGCGATGGCTGCAGTCACTGCAATAAAGCGAAAACGAATTGCCCAGCTCACAACTGGGCGATATAATTTTTTTAATAATCCAAGCAACCAGCCATCACCGCCGTGACCGCCACGCATGAGCAAGCTGGCTAGTACGGGGATAATGGTCAGTGATAAAATCAAAGAGCCGATTAGGGCATAGGAAATTGTGACGGCCAAGGGAGTAAACATTTTACCCTCCAAACCCGTTAAACTGAACAGCGGTAAGAAGACCACGATGATAATCAGTACACCACTAATGACGGGTGTGGCTACTTCTTTGGTGGCACGGTACACCAAATGCAGACGATTAACGCCTTTGGGTGCATTATTTAACTGGCTATGAATATTTTCGACCACCACCACGGCCGCATCGACCAAAATGCCAATGGCTATCGCGAGACCTCCTAATGACATAAGATTGGCCGAAACACCGGTGACGCGCATCATAATAAATGTAAATAAGACGGACAGTGGCAATATGAGTGCCACCGTCAGTGCTGCTCGTAGATTTCCGAGCATCACGATCAGTACCAATAAAACCAGAATAATGGCCTCACCCAGCGCCTTTTCAACAGTCCAGACCGCGGCTGATACCAGTTCACTGCGATCGTAGAAAGGCACAATCTCAATGCCTTTTGGTAAAGTTTCTGCAAGTGCTTTTAGTTCTCGTTTAACACCCTCAATAGTAGAACGACTATTGGCGCCCTGGCGTAATAAGGCAAGTCCAGTGACCACTTCACCTTCACCATGCGCGGTGACTGCACCATAACGTGTTAAAGAACCAATCTTTACAACGGCGACTTCACCCAATGAAATAGGTACGCCGTTACGTCGAGCCACAGTTACTCTGCGTATATCGTCGGCATTACGCAATAAACCAATAGTCCTCACCAGAAGCATTTTTTTGCCGCGTTCAATCCTGTCACCGCCTGCGTTTCGGTTATTCAGCGCTAGCGCTTTTTTCAAATCATCTAAATTTAAGCCATATTTTAATAAGGCCTCGGGATTCGGGTTCACTTCAAACGCACGCACTTCGCCACCCAAGGAATTTACATCGGCCAAGCCATCCACCGTGCGTAAACGTGGGCGAATAATCCAATCCTGGATTTCGCGCAACTTACTGTTACTGTATCCCTTGCCTTTTATGCGGTACATGTAGATCTCACCCAGAGGTGTCGTAATGGGAGCTAGACCGCCATCCACACCTTTCGGCAAATCCTTCCACACTTGATTGAGACGTTCAGTCACTTGATTGCGCGCCCAATAAATATCAGTGCCATCTTCAAAATCAATTTTAACGATACTTAAAGCGTATTTAGTCACTGAGCGTAATACTGTTTGTCGAGGCAAACCTTGCATTTGCATTTCAATTAGAAACGTAATGCGACTCTCCACTTCAGTAGGTGATAAGCCTGGAGCTTTGATAATAATTTGTACCTGGGGATTGGAAATATCAGGAAAGGCATCAATCGGCAAGGTTTTAAACGCCCAGATTCCACCACCGGCGAGTACAGCGGATAGCAACAAAAGCATTAAGCGCTGAATGAGAGAAAAACGAATTAGCGCGCTAATCATTTTGAATTACCTTTGCCAAATTGAATCACAGACCCCGATTGCATGATAAGCAAGCCAGCGGATTTGCGCACTTCAGCCAGTTCTAACCAGCCTTGTTGTAATAGTTCCAAATAGCGTTCCTGTGCATTAAAATAGGTATCATTTGCATCAATCAGCGTTAATATATTAGATTGACCAGAACTAAAACTTTTGCGAGTCAAGGAGAAAACTCGTTTGGTCTGATTGAGAAGTTTAGTCCGATAGTGTTCGGCTTGTTTGATGAGATGGCCAAGATGTAAATAACTTTTATGTAAATTGGTTTTAAAATCCCTCTGCTGAAGTTGCAATTCCGCTTGTGCCTGAGTGACTTTATGTCGCGCTTGAGTCACGGCTCCATTATT
>QIKQ01000174.1 GCA_003233075.1 Gammaproteobacteria bacterium | reverse complement strand
CTAAGTTATTGAATTAAGGAGATTGCTTCGGTGTGATCGTTTTGACCACGATGGTCTTATATCGCGTAGGCCACGGAGAAGGTGAGACCGGTACGGTCGAGAGGCTGGCCATGGCCGGGAGCGATGCGAACACACCTCGCAACGACTAATTTCCTTGAGACGCCTCTTGTCTTTACGTTGGATAATTTTTGGCATTTATATAATATTTTAGCAACTTAGTGCTTAGTTCGATTTCATGTCTCAAATAGTAACTCTATCAATTTAATCCTATTTAGCTAGGTTTTATGAAATGTTTTTATATTAAGCGGGACAGCAGTGATACATTAGCTAATATTATTCCCACTCAATAGTGGCCGGCGGTTTACCCGAGATATCATAAGTGACTCGCGAAATACCATCTATCTCGTTAATTATTCTGCGCGACATTGTATCCAGTAAATCATAAGGCAAGTGCGCCCATCGCGCGGTCATGAAATCAACTGTTTCAACTGCTCGCAAAGCAATTACATAATCATAACGTCGGCCATCACCCGTAACACCAACTGATTTAATCGGTAAAAATACTGCAAATGCTTGCGAGACTTTATCATAATAATCTGCTTTGCGAAGTTCCTCAATAAAAATGGCGTCCGCGAGCCGCAACAAGTCGGCGAATTCTTTTTTAACATTGCCGAGTATGCGAACACCTAAGCCAGGCCCCGGAAATGGATGTCGATAAACCATGTCTGGATGTAAGCCTAACTCGATGCCAATTTTGCGCACTTCGTCTTTAAATAATTCGCGTAGCGGTTCAACCAGTTCCATTTTCATGTGCTCAGGCAAACCACCCACATTATGATGTGATTTAATCACGTGCGCTTTGCCCGTGCTAGAACCAGCTGATTCAATCACATCAGGATAAATCGTGCCTTGAGCCAACCACTTAATGTTATTGAGCTTTTCAGATTCTTCTTCAAAAATTTCGATAAACAAGTTACCAATAATTTTGCGCTTTTTCTCGGGATCGGTTTCACCCGCCAACGCATCAAGAAAACGATCTTCTGCATTGACCCGTATAACCTTAACACCCATGTGATCGGCAAAAGCGTCCATGACCTGATCACCTTCATTTAAACGCAACAGCCCATTGTCAACGAATACGCAGGTAAGCTTATCGCCTATCGCCTTGTGCAGTAATGCCGCGACCACAGAGGAGTCAACGCCGCCTGACAAGCCAAGCAAGACTTGATCGTCACCGACTTTCGCTCGCAACTGATTAATCGTTTCTTCTACGATGTTACTTGGATTCCACAAATCGCCACAGCCGCAAATATTATGCACGAATCTTTCGTATATTTTTTGACCTTGTGTGGTGTGAGTCACCTCTGGATGGAACTGCAAGCCGTAAAAATGACGTTCTTCGTTTGCCATGCCTGCTAATGGCGCATTTTCAGAACTTGCGATTTTAACGAATCCTTCGGGTAACTTCGTCACTCTATCGCCATGACTCATCCACACATCTAATAAACCATAACCCTCTGGGCTGGTTTGATCTTCAATATCATTTAATAACTTGGAATGGGCATGTGCTCTGACTTGTGCATAGCCAAATTCTCGCTCATTCGATTCACTCACTCCACCGCCGAGTTGCGATACCATGGTTTGCATGCCGTAACAAATTCCTAGCACGGGTACGCCTAACTCAAAGACACATTGTGGTGCTCGATAAGTTTCAGACTCAGTGACCGATTCCGGGCCACCCGAAAGAATAAAACCTTTTGCTTCGAATTCCTTAATTTTATTCTCGGCAACATCACAGGCATAAATTTCACAATACACCCCCGCTTCGCGGATTCGTCGCGCAATAAGCTGGGTGTATTGAGAACCAAAATCTAATATTAAAATTCGGTCTGCGTGTATGTTATTGTCTAGAACTACGCTCAAAATGCTAACCTTTAAAAAAAGTAAATCTGATTAATTCCCTTTAGGAATTAATCAGCTTGTGTGAACGGATAAATATATTATGAAATGAACTTAGGTTTTAATTACCGCTAACGCGATAATTTGGCGCTTCTTTGGTAATCGTCACATCGTGCACATGACTTTCTGTCATACCCGCATTAGTCACTTGAACAAATTCAGGTTTGCTTCGCATTTCAGAGATATCCTTACAACCTACATAACCCATACTGGACCTAATACCACCAAGCAACTGATGTACTATTGCCATCATAGGGCCTTTGTAAGGAACTCGACCTTCAATGCCTTCAGGCACTAATTTTTCCGCGTCATTTTGATCTTGAAAATAACGATCACTCGATCCCTTGGCCATTGCACCTAAAGAACCCATACCACGATAAGACTTATAAGAGCGACCTTGATACAATTCAACTTCGCCTGGAGCCTCATCTGTTCCAGCAAATAAACCGCCAATCATTATACTACTAGCGCCTGCGGCTATGGCTTTCGCAATATCACCTGAAAATCGAATGCCGCCATCGGCAATCACTGGAACTTTATGTTTGGCCGCAACTAAATTAACATTATCGATTGCCGTCACTTGAGGAACACCGACGCCAGCAACAATTCGAGTCGTGCAAATTGAACCTGGCCCGATTCCGACCTTAACCGCATCTACGCCTGCTTTAATTAGATCTTCTGCCGCATTGCCGGTCGCAATATTGCCGCCAATCACTTGCAGATCTGGGTATTTCTTTTTAACCCATTTAACCCGATCGAGCACACCTTGAGAATGACCATGGGCGGTATCGACCACTAGCACATCCACACCTGCATTGACTAAGGCCTCAACACGCTCATCGGTATCCGCTCCTGTTCCTACCGCTGCGCCAACACGAAGACTCGCATTCGTATCTTTACAAGCTAAGGGGTAATCTGTTGATTTTTGAATATCCTTTACTGTAATCATGCCTCGCAATTGGAATTTATCATTTACCACGAGTATTTTTTCAATGCGGTGACGATTCAACAATTGTTTAACTTCATCACGACTAGCACCCTCTTTAACCGTCACTAGCTTGTCCTTCTGAGTCATTATTTCAGAAATACTTTCGTCGCGACGTGTTTCAAAACGCAAATCACGAGCAGTGACTATACCCACTAAATCTTCGCCATCGACTACCGGCACACCTGAAATACCGTGGGTTCGAGTCACTTTCATGACGTCACCAATAGAGTCACTCGGCGATACGGTAATAGGGTCTTTAATCACACCGCTTTCAAATCTTTTCACCTTACGCACTTGTATAGCTTGCTCAGTGGGCGTCATATTTTTATGAATTATGCCTAAACCGCCTTCTTGAGCCAAAGCGATGGCTAGCCGCGAATCGGTCACGGTATCCATTGCAGCAGAGAGCAAAGGTATATTTAAGGTAATATCTCTTGTCAGCATTGTGCTTAAATTGACATCTTTGGGCAGGACGATCGAGTGGGCAGGCAGTAAAAGTACATCATCAAAAGTCAGGGCATCCTGAACTACACGCATTCTATTTATTTCCTATTCTTGGTAGCTAGCAATTAATAAGAACGGAGAGCAAATAATTCGATAAAATTAGCCTGTTCCGTTCCTCGAGTATTCATTTAGCTAATTAATGAATCTGCAATAAATCGAGTAAAGGGTTAATGTTTTAGTTATCTAAAAGCATAATATTTAATTAACAATTATAGAAGTTGTGTCAATTGGGGTAAATAAGCACGAGCAACTATTTTACATTTTTAGGGCATTTATTGACAAATTGATAGAAATTAAATCAAATGTTTACGAATACAAAAACATTTTACAGAAAAAAAGAAGATCTTGCTTGAAAATTACCCACTTTGTCACACACTCGGAATCCCCCTATAATATCGAAATGCTAGAATTAAGAAGAGATATTTACTCAGTATCGAAACTCAATCAAGAAGTTCGCGCCCTGCTCGAAAGTAGTTTCCCCAACATTTGGATTCAGGGCGAATTATCGAATTTTATTGCCCATGGTTCAGGCCATTGGTATTTCAGTCTCAAAGATCAAAAGGCACAAATTAGCTGCGCCATGTTTCGCGGCCGAAACCGAATGGTTCAATTCAAGCCCGAGTCCGGCAATCAAATTATTGCTCGGGTTAAAATCAGCTTGTATGAACCACGAGGCAATTACCAGCTCATCGTCGAACACATGGAACCTGCCGGCGAAGGATTATTACGCCAACAATATGAAGAATTAAAAAACAAGTTAGATCACGAAGGCCTATTTGCTCCTGAGCTCAAAAAACCATTACCGCCTTTCCCTAAGCAAATTGGAATCATTACCTCAGAAACAGGCGCTGCCTTACGAGATATATTGAGTGTCTTAAAACGCCGTTACAGTTATGCGAAAGTATTAATTCACCCGACTACTGTCCAAGGTCAAGGTGCAGCCGATAACATCGTCTCTGCTCTCGAAGAGGCGAATAATATTGCTGAAAATGATGTACTAATACTTGCCCGAGGCGGTGGCAGTGTTGAAGACCTATGGTCCTTTAATGAAGAAAAAGTCGCGCGCGCTATTTTTGCCTGCGACATTCCAATTGTTACAGGCATAGGACACGAAATCGATTTTACGATTTCAGATTTCGTCGCTGATTATCGCGCCCCAACCCCATCCGCTGCCGCTGAAGCTGTCAGCCCAGATCAAGTCGAATTATTGGCTGATATCAATTCTCAATTTAGCCGAATAAAAAATGCATTAAATTCACAACTAATGCAAAAATCACAATTTGCGGATGCATTGGATATTCGCTTGCAACAACAGCACCCCTTAAGTCGAATCCAGCAGCTGAATGAACGTACCCAGAATCAATTGGCTCGACTGCAAGTTACCATCACCTCCAAATTACAACTCATTCAATCTAGACTCGAAACGAATAATGCAAAGCTAGCACGATTTGATCCCAAACAATTATTACAACAACACCAAAACCAACTTGAATCTCTATTGTCTCGACTAAAGATAGCAATATCATTTAATTTGAAACAATCAAATCAATCTTTATTAAGCGTCAGTAGGTCCTTAGATGCAATTAGCCCATTAGCAACTTTAGAAAGAGGTTATTCCATATTAAATATCAGTAAAGACAATGCTCTGCTAAGTAGTACAAAACAGATTAAAAATGGGGATTTACTCACGGCCAAACTAGCGCAAGGCGAACTGGAATGCGAAGTAACACGAATTAAGTCTTAACCCCAACGTTCATAAAATATCGGAAAGGAATTAGTCGTTGCGAGGTGTGATCTTTGATCACACCGAAGCAATCTCCTTAATTCAATGACTTACGTTAGGAGATTGCGTCATCTG
>QIKQ01000228.1 GCA_003233075.1 Gammaproteobacteria bacterium | reverse complement strand
ATAAATTTTTATTGGAACTTTAAATGAATTAGCATAAAACGAGGCTGCTTGCTAAAATAATTAATAAATATTAAATGAGTCGCTAAATTATGAGACATTAAAAACACAATATGAATAAGCAAAATACCACGCAAAAAAAAAACAAAACTATCAACTCAGCTCATTTCGCTTAGCTGGTTTAATCATTGGAACTATTTTGATAGGTTTTGCCTATGTTTTCTCTAAACAAAACTCAACCAGATCTAGCTCTCTCAGCTGCGAATTTAACGTCAGAGTTAGCAGCGATATTGATTTAAAAGTCATTGCTAAAACACACCATGCTCACTTCTTAGCCGAGATATTAACTGAAAACAATAAGACCAATGTAGCTGAATGCAAAAAAATGCTTACTAAAAAATACCTTGTTAAGCTAACGTTAAATAAGACATCGCTAAGTAAAATTATCTATGGAAATAAACTAAGTCTTAAATTCCAAATTATTTCTACTACTGGATTGCTTGGCATTAAACCCATAACAACTTGGGCACTCATGAAATAATACTTGCCCATTCTATTAACAATTTGAATAAGTCAAGCTTCTGTATATAAGCAATTAAATAGTTGAATTTGTCGTAAATGAGAATTAGTTTGCATTTTTCTAGTTAGCCAACCAAGTCAAGATAAAATAGCTGTCTAAGCATTTGCCTTTTTAAACTGTCTATAGTACCTTGAATCCATAAACAAATAGAAATGCTCGTGGACTTTAAAATTACAATATAATGATAATCTTATATAGGAGGGCCTGATGAAAATTCTTGGCTTTTTACTAATTCTTTTAGGTGGTGCCTTACTCGTAATGAGTAAAATGTATGCGGTAGAATCAGCATCAATTTTAACTTGGTTAAACGAGACAATTAGTATCAGTCTTGAGAACCGGGATATTGTTGGTTACAGTTTTGCTGGCGCAGGCTTGTTACTAATGCTTATCGGCTTCCTCGCTGGTGGACGTCGCGACGAAATCTAAATTATTTAGTTGCAAAAGGCGGGTTGGATTTCCAACCCGTTTTTTTATGCCCATTTATTTATACTTAAGAAACTAAACTAGATTAGTTTTGTTCCTTTATCATATCCATATAGGCAGACTCTAAATCACTTGTTACTAGCTTAGCATCGCACAGTGATGACGAAAGCAATTTGCCTCGCAAACCATTTCGTAATTTTTCTAAATTAGATATATCGCTTGCAAAAAAATTCGCCTTCTCTATGTAATCAGCCTCAGAGTCAGCCACCCAATCCACCAAGCCAACTTGGCTTAGCAAACTATTACCGACCCTTGAGGCATGACGATCTCCAATCAGGCTTAGCACCGGCACTCCCATCCATAAGGCTTCACAGGTCGTTGTTGTACCATTATAAGGAAAAGTATCTAAAGCAATATCAATCGAATTGTAAGATTCTAAATGTTTTTCAATTGAGTTAATACGAGTTAAAAACTGTATTCTAGAAGTGCCTATCCCACACTTTTTAAAAAGCTGCAAATAGTATTGTTGAACTTTTGAATCTGAAAATACACTATTTTTTAATATTAAGTGAGACCCATCTACACTTTTTAATATTTCTGACCAGGTAGAAATTAAGTTTCTATTTATTTTATTGACATGATTAAACGAGCCAAAGGTAATACAGCCATTTTTTCTAGCGGGCAAAGAATCACATCGCTTTATTTCCAGATCAGATGGCGGCCTGTAACATAAAAAGCTATTTGGTAAACGAACTAATTTTTCTGAATACAAGCTATCCGCATTTTTTGGCTCAGCATTTGACTCGCTAATTCGGTAGTCAATACATTTCAAGCCCGTCGTGTTTGGATATCCTAGATAGGTCACCTGAATAGGCGCAGGCTTTTGCACAAAAACATTCATCAAATTACCCGCCGTATAACCTGAGAGATCAATCAAAATATCAATTTCATCTTTTACAATTAAATCTACAATTTGATCGGCTTCCAATTTAGAAACATCACGCCAGACATCAGCTTTTGACTTAAGCCGAGTTGTCAATTTGTCTTCACGTTTAAGATTTGAATAGCAGTACACTTCAAATTTGTCGCGCTTATGCTGCTCAATTATAGGCTCGATAAAAAACAACACCGAATGCAATTTGAAATCCGCAGACACATACGCAATTTTGATTTTATTATCGAGACTAAGTTGTCTTTGGTTCAACACCTTGCCATATTGCCTCGCCAACATTTGCCCCCAAGTTGCATGGTTTTCATAAATTTGCTTGGCAGACATGCTAGTAGAATAGTTTTGCGTAAATAAATAGTTTTGCCAATCAATATCCGGCTCGATTTCTATTATTTTTTCATGGTTTTCGAGTGCAGCTTCATTATCTGCAAGCCGTCTAAATAACTTACTTTGTATAACTAAGCATTCCACATTACGCGGATCATTTTTAGTCGCCTTGCTAATTAATTCAAATGCATCAACAAAACGATTAAATTTTATCAGCGCCTGGGTAAAACTAATTAGTACCGACACATTATTTTCATCAATTTCGATAGATTGACGAAATGAATTTAGTGAATTTTCTTCGTCATCCAATTCAGAATAAGCGATTCCCTGATTACAATAGGCAAGCGCATGCTTCGAGTTAATCGCAAGCAATTTTTTAGTCAGATCCATAGCTTTAGAGTAGTCTTTGAGGCCAATCGCAACGTCCGATAAATTGAGTAGCAATTCCTCATCTTGCGGGAACTTTTTTACTAAAGCTTCGAAAAGAACTTTGGCTTTTTTATATGCTTTAGCCAACAAGTAAACTGAGGCTAGATGTCGTTTAATTTCGTTATTTTTCGGTTCTATCTGAAGTGCAGAATCAAGCGCTGAAATCGCACTTGGATAATCAGCTATTTGCACGAACGCAAAACCGCTCATGTGCAATACTTCTGGGCTTTTTCTAATTTTCTTAGGCAGTGACTTTAAGTTTTCCAATGCCTGCTGATATAAACCTGCATTAATTTGCTTTTTCGCTTCGCGGAAAATTGCTTCAACCTTATTTGCCATTTAATTGTTTACACTGTT
Organism: Gammaproteobacteria bacterium; assembly: GCA_003233075.1. Taxonomy (GTDB): domain Bacteria; phylum Pseudomonadota; class Gammaproteobacteria; order SZUA-21; family SZUA-21; genus SZUA-41. The sequence continues at coordinate 2,289 of QIKQ01000228.1, read as the reverse complement.
GTTAATGATATTTTTCCATACTAATTTGCCCAGGTTCTTTACGGGTATGTTTTACCATATCACGTTCACCTAAGGTCACAATTGCATCTTGAATCATACCTGAATTACCGCACAACATGACATGAGATTCTGCCGTCGATAATGTTAAGCCTACCTTGCTTTCAAGCTCCCCTGATTTAATTAAATCTGGAATTCTTCCTCGTAAACCATCACTGTGATCTTCACGACTAACGATTGGAACATACACAACTGAATCAGAATATTGTTTTAAAATCGAATTTATGGAATCTTGATAAGTTAGCTCTTCTGCAGTTCTCACCGCATGCACTAACACAAATTTTTCAAACTTTTCATAAGATGCGGCAGTTTTCATTATTGACAAAAAAGGTCCCAGGCCGGTACCTGTCGCGAACATCCACAAGTGTTTCGCCTCAGGCACATCTTCAACCGTTAACAGACCATTCACTGTATCCCAAACACTTAATTCATCACCTGCTTGTAACTTAGCCAGAAGCGGCGTCAAAGGCCCCTCATGCACAATATTGAAGTAAATTTCAAAAGGCTGCTCCGTTGGCGTGTTGACACAGGAATAGGGCCGACCTACTCGTTCGCCGTCGATCTCCATACTAACGCGGATAAATTGACCAGCCTTAAAACCCTTAGTCGCAGCTTCGACTTTCAAAGAAAACAAGCGATCATTCCACTGCTTATTTTCGATTATTTTACCTTTGACCCATTCACCCATAATATTTTCTTTGCTAAAGTAACTTAAAGGCTGGGGATTTTATCATGGTCAATGCAATAACTGAATGATTTCGTGCTTTTTCCCTTTACTTGTTAAAAATTGCAGCAATTAGACATTTTAAAAAATATAGGTCAATTGTAATCCGATTCGGTCATCCGTTGAATCAATGATTGTTTGTACGTTAGACGTTAACACCGCATTACCCGTATAAGCATTTGGCGCTTCAATATCACGCATCAAATAATTAAATGTTAATCTTGTTTTACGGTTAAACTGATAGTTAACTCCAAACGTCCATTCATTAAAAATACGTTCATTGCCTATATCAACAGTTGAAACTCGCGCATTAAGTAAATTGTGACGGTGATATCGCAAATCGAAAGATAATTTCTTATTTAGGTAAAAGCCGTAATCTAAAGTAATGCCGTTAGATTTATTACCTTTTTCTGCCGCAAATTGCAGGTTTCCATTTGCCACATTACCTTGAGCAACACCCGCAGACGGTGATAAAAATAACATGCCGTCGGCAAATAAGAACTCCGCTCCGAACCTATGCTTATATTTTCCGCCAAATAGCTTGCCAAGTGCGGTTACACCAAAACCGTAGCGTAAGCGGTCGTATTCCGCCCCGCTTGTATCGCTTGCAAATTCTCTTGTTCCCCCTTGATACCAAGCAAATAGTTTTACGCCATTTTTATAGGGTCCTCGGCCCCCCGGCAAATTGTGGTCCGTAGAAACATACAAATAAACATCTTGTTTGCCATCACTGTCTTTGCTTTCATGAATACCTTCACCCCGCCCCAGCATAAACGCATAACTTACATTCCATTGCTTACCTTTAATTCGGTCAAAAACCTGCAGCCCCCAATCCCGCACCCCATTAAAACCATATGCTGTATTGGTTGCTGTTCCAAGAACTGGCGAAGTAGCTGAATTAGCCGGTCTAGCTGACCCAGTTACGAATCTTTCTAGCTGCTGTCGCGCAATGAAATCTGTGAATTCGATATATCTCAGAGTGTGAATGGCCTGAAAAGACTCTTCCGGCCCAGGAGTTTTAAATAATCCAGCTCTAATCCGAGCGCCTTTAAAATGATTAAAAGTCATACTGAGATGATCTAATGCCACTGTACGCGCCTTATCTCCAAAAGGATCATAAGTCAAAAGATTTGGTGCAACTTCAACTAAAGTAAAATAATTTATTTTGCTATTTAGTTTACCTCTAACGCCTATTCGCGCTCGTCGCACATGAAGTTTGCTGTCATCTTCGAACCACGGAGAAACAGAATTTTTAGCAGTACGCCTGCCATTATTGCTAGCAAAACCGCCGGTTAGACCTGAAAGATTATCACTGCGATCATTTGTATAGGCTGGCTGTATAAAGCCCCATACCTTAGTTTTTTTGGCTTTTGGATGCTCGGTACCCTGCAACATCAGCCAATCAGCGGCAAAAATAGTGCTAGAAACACAGAATAAAAAAAATAAAGACATATATTTTCGAATTTTAGTTATATTTTGAAACAAAATAAGCTCCTAAGGCATCAAGC
>QIKQ01000305.1 GCA_003233075.1 Gammaproteobacteria bacterium | reverse complement strand
AGCCTGAGGCATTTCATCGTGTATTACACCACCATAATGAGCATTTACTGGGTGCGGCAATTAGCGATGATAGTTTATTTGAAATAATGTGTGAAAAACTCAAATTACCTACCTCAGAAGGTGAGTTAATCATTGGCGAAATTCTAAGTCAAAGTAATCGTCAGTTTAATCTCACCTTAGAAGAGCAGCTAATATTGAGTCGTGCGCTTAAAACACCGGTTATTTATGGTTATCGTTTTGCGGCTTATCCATTTTGCAAACAATACGCTGAAATAAAAAATATTGAAATAGCTGTTTTAGGCACTCAAAAAGGCAATCAAAAATTATTTCGCCAGGTTAGATTGGATACTGAGCAATTAGAAATGTTAAATAGCTTATTATCTAGACCGGGTGAGGAAGTGATAGCAGCAAAATTTTCACCAGATTATATACCTATGTTAATGGTGCCAGATGAAGATGTGTTGCTGAAGAAGAGAATAGAATCGGATGATGCAAATAAAAGAATTAGCAGCGCCGCATTATCACTAGCGAAAAGCTATACGCAAGAGATCGATGGTGAAATTCATGCGTATATTTATCTGAATGTCGATTCAGTTTTAGTGCAACGTTTGTTAATTGCTAGCGAATCTGTTCGCGTGGAACTCGCGACAATGATGCGGGCATTTATGATGAGTTTGGGGCGTAATGATCAGACTCATGCGAGCCATTCCTTATCAGATGAGCTAAAAAACTATTCTAAGTCCTTATTAATATTACTCGACAAAATGGATAACTAAAATGGATATATGGTCTTGGGTACATGATAAAGAGTACAAACTAAATGAAAGCGGAAACGAACGTTTAGCTGAAATCATGGATCTCATTTCTAGTTATACAGTGGATGGCGAGCATGGCAAAGTGGACAGTATAGTTCCGGAAGGTCTGGCTATCGCTAGAAGTTTAAAGGAAAAGTGGATTGAAGTTTTTTTACGGCATTGGCATTTACAAAGCCTAATATTACATCGTTTCGAAGTAGGCAAGGCATTACCAGAAGCGATCAAACTGTTAGATTTTGGTCACCAAGAGGATACAAAGAATTGCCCGCAAACCATCTGTTCTGTTCAAGATCTGGCAATTTGTTACTCTTATATTGATGGTCCAGGATATACGGAAGAACGTTTAGCAGTTTCTCAAGAAACACTTGACAAAATTGATGCAAATTGGCCCTGTTTTGTTTGCATTACTTCTGAATACGCAAGTGCGATTATAGATCAAAAACGATATCAAGATGCATTAGACTATCTCGATGATTGCGATCGTCAGTTACTTAAGTTTAGTCAAGAACTTGATGCGAGTGATTATGCAATACAGAGGGTCGATTGTTTAGTCAAGCTGGATAGGTTTAAAGAAGCACGCAAGTGCTTGCATCGAGTAGATGATCATTTTAAGGGTTCTACTTACGATGTAGATCTAAAAATATCCGCCGCGCTAGTCGAGGTGAGCGAAGGAAAATATAGCGAAGCAATTAAGAAATTACCAAACTTTGAGTCCTTAAAAGACGAAGTAGCTACTTATGGTGATTGGTTAGATGTGAAGTACATTTTGGCAATGAACACGCAAATAAACAATGATTGGAAGTTAGGCGCTTTGTTCGAATTCTGTATAAATAAAATGATTAGTCAAGGCATTCTTAGAATAAGTATTGATCTTGCATCTATGGCATGTAAATTGGCGTTAGCACGATCGAGAGTAGATACCGCCAAGTTAATGCTGAAAAAAATTGAAAATTTAATTCCAAAGTTACCTAAAGTTTTAGACGCTAAATTTGTCCTTGAAGAATTGCGAGGGCAAGCGCAAGATTATGAAAATAACTCCCCTGAGCTAATTAAAATAGTAAAGGATAGATCACAGCTGATCGAAAATTTGAGCGATGACCCGGAATTTGCCTTAGAGCAACTAAGTGCTCATAGGCGGTTGTGGCCAGATGATGAAGCCTTGTGTGTACTGACAGCTGAAAAATTGGGAGCACTCAGTCGGATTGATGAAGCAATTGAGCATTTGCAAAATTTTCTCAGTCAAAAACCAGACACAGCTGCCGTCATTCTTGAATTGGGTCATACTTTACGAATATATAATTTTCATGAAAAGTTTGAGAAATATTCAAGTGAAATGCTTGCTCAATCATTATCGTTAGATTCGGTCAAGAACCTGCATTGGGTGAACGCACATTATTATTATGGACAAAAGAATTACGAGAAAGCGAAATCACATTTAGCTTTGATACTTGATATGGCGCCTGATGCCTATAATTCGCGACTTATGTTGGCGAATATTGAACGAGATTGTGGTCAGTATGAAAATGCATTACAGCAAATCGACACTCTCATCAATCTAAACTCAGAGGATAAATCGATTCACTGGGATAGAATGGTGGTTGCTTCTCTCTTGAAGAATTGGCAAGTTTTGCGGGAGTCTGCAGCGGTCGTTGAAATTAAATTTGAATCGCAAGAGGGTCCAATAGATGAGGAATGGGAAGGCTGTCGTATACAAGTAAAAGATTCAAATGGCGAAACGTCGAATATGTTCGCTGTTCGTAACGGCCCAGTGACGGCTAGAATATTTTCTTTTTCTGAGATAAAAGAACGGCAACGTCATAATGATACAGTCGTCTTTGATCCTGGTGCACTCAATAAACTAGATCAAATTGATGATGAAGGCGACGAGGTTGATGCGGAAGGTTATGATACTTTAATATATAAAGAAATCGCAACTATCGAGTCATCTAACTACATTACCTACGATATAGATGGGGTCGATCCAGGTGAAAAAGCACTGGAAAATATTGAAGAAATATTGGAAAAATCAGACATAATCTTTAGTAAACGCAGTGTTGGTGACTACGAAGTTTATTCGGAAAAAGAGCAGAAGTATGTCGATGGTCTGTATGCTTATATTTTGCTGAAAGAGTCTCATGATCTAGCCGCAGTAGACAATGTTCTGGAGACAATTAGTGCGTCCTTGCAGGAGCCCTTGATTTGGAGGAAATTGCTTAAAGACTTGGGTAATGAAAAAAAACTAGCAAAACATATAGAAATTGCAGAAGACTATTATATTGATTGATTTAATTTTTTAGATCACGGAAAGTACCTATTGCAGCTAATTTAATAAGAAAATGCTAAATTCGTTTTACATTTGGCCAAAATAATAATATTTATTAGTGTTTTTTTGATATAACAGAGTAATGTATAAATCAACTTATATCTATTCTCAGTTATCATCAGATTCCTCGCAGCCCTGTTTCATTTTAGGGTAGGTAATTTTATGATCGTCTTAAATAAATCAGCCTTGGCATGGGGAAAGGATAGCTTTTCTCAATTTTTAAAAGTCGAAATCGAGGCACTCGAGCCAAATTCATTGCCCTTAAATAATAAATAAGGCCACTAATCAAGGTGGACAGATAGATGATAGCAACATCTCCGTCTCTTTTTTAAATATTAGTGACGTTAGCAATCAAATTGCAGAGAATAGCTATTGTGAAATTCAAATTACCATTGACAAGCAATCAGGTGAGACTAATTTCGTGCTTTTATGATTGATTGATCTTCTTTCGTAAGAATATCACAAAAAGTGCACAATCTATTAGTAAAAAAGCGTAAACACATGTTAATCTAAATGACTTAATATAAGCATATAAAGAGACTAATAAATAGAATTGAGAAAAACCTCAATCGGGCCTGAGATGACTGCACAAACACAAGCCAAGAAGTATCCTTCCTATGTGCTGATATTTTGTATCGGTGCAGCCTGTATGGCAGTTGCAGGATATTTTTTAATTGAGGGATTATCAGAGTTTTCTGGAAACGCCAATACAACGCGAATGTTGATTATTGGTGGCGTATTATTTCAAATTACAGAGTCAATTTGTTTTATTTCTGCATCCGCACTCACATATCATTCTCTACGCTGGAGATACATTTTATTCGCTCTCGGCATTGTGCTGTTTTGTTTTTCAATTGGCGTTATGACCTTGGCGCAAAAAACTGCTTTGCAAACGGGTGAAACACAGGCAAGTGCAAATGATGAAAAACGAACACACTTGCGAAACCAAATTAAGAGTTTACAAAAAGTAATTGAAAGCTATCGATACAATGCACAAAGACAGAGTCGATCTATCTATAAAGACAGTCGCGCTAAGGGTCAGGATTCACTCAATCGAGCCGCTAAATTAGAAGACAAAAAATTACAACTGGCAGAAACCTTGTTTGTCTTAAATAAGGCACGGCGGCAAACTTCATCCGATTTTTTTAAACGTGTAGAGGAAGTTGTTGGTTTGCCGGCCGCTTCTACTGAATTTTATTTTTTAGTAGCCCGATCCCTATTATTGGAGCTCTCAGCGATTATACTTATGTCCTTCGCCGCAAATTTACGTGCCTATAATCGTCTGGTAATGGAAGCTAAAGAGAATACTAATGTCGAAATTCAAGAATCTTTAGTAAAGAAAGTCCTGGCAAGAGCAAAGCGGGGTTCAAAACCGAAATTGAGCAAGATAAGTGAACCAGGCATCGATTTGTCGCATGCTTCAAGTACTCTCGATTCAACTCCATCGGCTGATTACAATCAAGAAGATAATGAGCATAATGCATATGGCGCAGTCAATAATAATGACAAAGACGCAATTCAGGCTGCGGTCTCTGGCCAGCAATTAAGTTATCTGGTAACAGTAGTGCTCGATTTATACGAGCAACAAATGTTAGATGATTTAAGTGGTAAATCAATTCGCAAAGGCATAAATCAACATTGCAATGAGAAGGTTACCTTAGCGACTGCGCGTAAACTATCAAAACTAATTACCAATCGCTTGGATGAGCCCTGTTAGAATAAATTTGAACGAAATTCTGCGCTTACTTTTCAATTTGATTAGAGGTATAGTTAAAGCCCCTCAAGTGCTAAATGAACTCTTTCCCTGAATTAAGATGCAGTGTTTAATGAATTACTTCTATATGCCCGCTTATTTAAAAGCTAGACTCTCGGTTGATCGTATAAACACTATGTTTGAACCTGTGGTTAATTAATGTTTAGAAATAAAAAGGCATTATTGTTGGACATGAATAGTACCTTCATGTTTGGCGAGGATAGATTTGGTCCAGAAGAAAATTATTTTGAGTATTACTCAAGTCTCAACGGTTCGCTTTCATCGGCAATATTAAATGCTCTTGTTAGCGATATATATAATTATTTAGATTGTCGTTATCTAGACGAAAAGTATCGTTGCGAATTCCCTTCATTGTTGGATGCATTGAATGCAGTATGTAATAATAAATTAACAAATGAAGAAAGAAACAAAGTAATAAATACCTTTGCCTATCATGAATTGGGTATAATTTCTGAAGAGTATGTAGATGCTCTGTACAGATTAAGTCATAGATTTATATTGGCTTTAGTCATCGATATATGGTCACCTAAAGATATGTGGTTAGAAACTTTTGATAGGCTAAATATTCAAAATCTTTTTTCAGAAATTTCATTTTCCTCAGATATAGGTATAGTGAAGCCTTCGCCAATACCATTTAAGTTAGTAGTAGAAAAGTTATCGTTAAATGCAGAAGATTGTCTAGTAGTTGGCGATTCAATCAGAAGAGATTTAGGAGGAGCAATCGCTGCAGGAATCGATTGCGTCTTAGTGGGAGAGGCGAGTAATTTGCGGTCGATTGCCAGTTATGTGGATTTACTCAGTTTTACCAGAAGTATCGAAGAGCGATGATATTTTAAACAAATACAGTATATTACATTCAAATCGCGGAGCTAATTTATGTTAGAGTTACGACCTAATTGCGAGCATTGCAATAAAAGCTTGCCAGCGAATTCTAATGAGGCAATGATTTGCAGTTTCGAGTGTACATTTTGTAACACCTGTGTCGATGAAGTGTTAAAAAATGTTTGCCCAAACTGTGGCGGTGGTTTTTGCCAGCGACCGATACGACCTAAAAAAAATTGGCGGGACAATAATTATCTTGGAAAATATCCGGCGAGCGAAAAGCTTATATCTAAACCGATCAGTCCCGATGAGCATAACGAGTTTGCAGGGAAACTAAGCGATATTTCACCTTCGGAAAGATAATAGGTGTAAATGCTAATCATCAATCAAGCGTTGAAATAATGAAATAAATTTAGTATGTTACTAAAGTCCTGATTATGGCTCAGCGAAGGTTGAATTATGTTAGAAATTGAAGCAGTAAACCATATCGGTATCAGAGTTCGGGACAAAGAGTTATCGATTTCATTTTACCAGAATCTTGGTTTCGAAATGAAACTCGATGTCGGTTTTGAAGACGGACATCCGGTCATAATGCGCCATCCCAGTGGCGTGATATTAAATTTATTGGGACCAGCGAATAACTTCGTTGGTGGTAATATATTGATGGATGTCGAAGAAACTTACCCTGGTTATACTCATATTGCTTTAACCGTAAAATCTTTAGACGACGCAAAATCATTTTTAGCAGAGCAAGAAATTAAATTAACTGGCTCGTTTAGTTTTAATGGCATGTCAGCGATTTTCATTCGCGATCCTGATCTTAATGTTATCGAACTGGATGCGTTTGATGATAATGAGATCGAGTCTGGCAAAGCACATGAATATATTATGCATCCTTAAAAGTTTAATAAATATTTATTATTTTTAATCTGAATAGTAAGCAGGAGTCTTAGCATGTCAAATCCCATTATAGCTGATAATAGACCAATCAAAGTCGATCTGGAAAAAGGGCAAGAATACTATTTTTGTACCTGCGGTCGCTCTACTAATCAACCTTATTGTGATGGCTCGCACAGTGGCAGCGAATATTCGCCTAAAGCAGTCATTGCGGAAGAAAAGGGTGAAGCCTATTTGTGTGCATGTAAGCATACGGCAAATACACCATTTTGTGATGGCACGCACAAACAATTTGGTGATGCACAAGTTGGCAAGGAGGGGCCAGGAGTCAAAGCTAGTGAGCAAGTAAATCCCAAACCGAAGGCAACAGTGGAAGAGCCGCACGTTGAATTTATACATCAACTTGCGGCAGATGGTTTAACAAAATTCGGTCACCATGGTCCCATGGGCGCTATGGGTGTGCCTCAAAATAAATTACCGAGTTGGGACGACATACAAATATTAACTGCGCAAATGGCGACCAAACCTCTGTTCGAAGATATAGAGGTAAATACTAAATTAGTAATAGGACCTGCGAGCAAGAAACCACTCGAACTAGATATTCCTTTGTTTGTTTCTGATATGAGCTTTGGTTCATTATCAGAAGAAGCTAAATTGTCTTTGGCCAAAGGTGCAGAGTTAGCTGGTACAGGTATCTGCTCCGGCGAAGGCGGTATGCTGAGAGAAGAGCAGGAAGAGAATAGTCGCTATTTTTATGAATTAGCCAGTGCGAAATTCGGCTACAAAGAGGAATTGCTTAAGAAGGTGCAAGCCTTTCACTTTAAAGGCGGACAGGGCGCAAAAACGGGAACGGGTGGTCATTTGCCTGGTGCGAAAAATACCGCTAAGATTTCCGAAGTACGAGGCATTCCTGTTGGTGAGGCTGCTATTTCACCACCCACCTTTAGTGATTTAAATACTGTGGAAGATTATAAGCGTTTTGCAGATCGGGTACGCGAAGTGAGCGGTGGCATACCAATTGGTTTCAAGCTTAGCGCAAATCACATCGAAGATGACATTGAATTTGCGATTCAAGCCAGCGCAGATTACATTATTTTAGATGGTCGTGGTGGCGGCACTGGTGCAGCACCCTTATTATTCAGGGATCATATTAGTGTGCCGACTATGCCTGCTCTTGCACGGGCTCGGCGTTATTTGGATGCGCAAGGTCTCAGTGGCAAGCTGACTCTTATAATAACAGGTGGACTAAGAGTGCCTAGCGATTTCATCAAGGCATTAGCTTTGGGAGCGGATGGGATTGCAATTTCCAATAGCGCAATGCAAGCGATTGGCTGTATAGGTGCTCGAATTTGCAATACTAATAACTGTCCTGTGGGCATCGCAACACAAAAAGAAGAATTACGTCAACGTCTCAATATTGAAGATGCATCGAAAAAATTGGCCAATTATTTTAGTGCCAGTGTAGAGTTAATGAGTGTGATGGCAAGAGCTTGCGGGCATAATCAGCTTTCGAAATTTAATCTATACGACATTACGACGTTTAACTCTTTATTAGCAGACCTGACGGGTATTCAATTTGCTGGTGTAGCTTCAGATTAGTTTAATAAGGTTATGCATCATTAATTACTTATGACAATTTATTTTTATACGACAACTGATAAATATAACGAGTTCTCTAATTATTCAAAACATGGCGTTGAGCTAGATGGCTTATGGTGGAAAACAACTGAGCACTATTTTCAAGCGCAGAAATTTAGTGATATTAGTTACAAGGAAAAAATTCGTCTAGCCGCCGACGCGAAATCTGCTGCAAATTTAGGTCGCAGTCGTGAAATACCCATTAGAGAGGATTGGGAAGAAGTTAAGAATGAAGTGATGCGTGCAGCGATTTTAAAAAAATTCCAAACGCATAACGAACTAACTCAGTTATTACTTAGCACAGGAATTGAAGAGATAGTCGAGAAAGCACCAGGCGATTATTATTGGGGTTGTGGAGCCGACGGCAGTGGCAAGAATATGCTAGGAATTATATTGCAAGAAGTTAGATTGATATTAGCCAGCGATGTTAAGTATATATAGTTCACATGGAAGAAAAAAAGGCAATGTGGATCTAGATAAGTTTTATTTCAGATAATATAAAGGTTGATGAGAAAATGTTAAATATAAATGATGCAGCACCCAATTTTTTATGCGTAAATCAAGACGATAAAGAAATTAGTTTAGAGGCATTTAAAGGCGATAAAAACGTAGTTTTGTATTTTTATCCTAAAGACGATACCCCTGGCTGTACAATTCAAGCTAATCAATTTACTGAGTTGGCTAATGAGTTTGCTGAGAGCGATACTGTCGTGTTAGGCGTGAGTAAAGATAACTGTAATAGCCACACAGCATTTATCGATAAATTTGGACTTCAAATAGATTTGTTAGCTGATACTAGCGGATCACTTTGTGAAGATTATGGAGTTTGGCAAGAAAAAGAACGCG
>QIKQ01000355.1 GCA_003233075.1 Gammaproteobacteria bacterium | reverse complement strand
GGAGATACTATCTGGAAGTCACATGCCAAACGATAATAATGGGCCTATGGTTCGTGGGCTGGAATATATAAAAGGGAAAATAATTACAAAAATAGTATGTAAACAACCAGCGTATGACTTACAAATAGAGTTTAATAATAACATAAAGCTTGTAGCCTATTGTTGTAATATAGGTATAGATAACGAAGAATGCTACTCGTATAAAACGCCGAATGGTTGGATTACGGTTAAGTATAATGGCATTCTGGTATCAGAAGATTAGGTTGGGAAAAGGTGCCGCATCTTTCATTCTATAATCTTTTTACAATTGTAGAGCTGCCATTAGAGTGTCGGCTACAGCGAGAAACTTTTCGCAGCAACGGACAATCAGGCACTAAGAATTCTGTCTCGTTTGGATCGAAAATTACCATAGCCTTTTAATAGTAAAAAGTTGATGGAATGAAAGATGCGGGCTAGTACGTTAAATTTCTTAGAAGCGTGTTTTTGCTATCAAAAAGGGCACTTTAAGCGCTAAAATACCCTATAAAACTGCGAGATAGACTGAAAAAATAGTACTTTCCGATGGTCCGACCCACTAGTCGCCTTCCCGTTCGATTGCTCGGTAGCCAATATCCTTGCGATAATAAACCTGGTTCCAGGTAATTTTTTTAACTAAATTATAGGCATTATCTTGCGCCTCTTTGACACTGTCTCCCAAAGCTGTGGCGCAAAGTACTCGGCCGCCAGCGGTTACAATTTGCTTATTTTTTTGCGCAGTACCGGCGTGGAAAATCTTGTTATCAAAGGTATTCAATTCTTCCGTATCGAGACCTTCAATAATGTCTCCAGAATTGTAGTTGTTGGGATATCCACCGGCAGCCATGACCACGCCTAAGGCTACTTTGGGGCTCCATTCAATTCGACACTCATCTAGACGCTGATCGAGTGCAGCGAGACATAATTCAACTAAATCGGATTTTAATCTCATCATAATCGGTTGAGTTTCTGGATCGCCAAATCGGCAATTATATTCAAGAACCTTAGGCGAGCCTTCCGCGTCAATCATGATACCGGCGTATAAAAACCCAGTGTAGGGCATATCATCGCTAGCAAGAGCCTTTACGGTCGGTTCTATGACTTCTTGCATGATGCGATTATGCATACTGTAGGTCACGATAGGGGCCGGAGAATAAGCGCCCATGCCACCAGTATTTGGTCCTAGGTCGCCGTCAAGTGCGGCTTTATGATCTTGAGAACTGGCAAGTGGCAGAATATGCTCACCATCAACCATCACAATAAAACTAGCTTCTTCGCCTTGCAGAAACTCTTCTATGACAACGCGGTTGCCAGCGTCGCCAAATTTATTATCTGCTAGCATCTCAGCGACTGCGATTTCAGCGTCGCTGACATTTTTGGCAATAATGACGCCTTTGCCAGCCGCTAAGCCATCGGCTTTTATAACGATTGGAAAGCTTTGTTGGCGTAAATATTCCAGCGCAGGCTCGGTTTCATTAAAGCTTGCATATTCTGCTGTTGGGATTTGATGGCGTTTTAGGAAATCTTTGCAAAAAGTTTTAGAACCTTCTAGTTGACTAGCGGCCTGGCTTGGACCAAAACATTTCATGCCTAATTGTTGAAATCGATCGACGATACCGGCGACCAATGGTACTTCAGGGCCAACAATGGTCAGGCCAATTTGTTCCTTATGCGCGAAGGCGAGCAGAGCATCAATATCATCTGCGCCAATGGAAATATTACTTACTTTGGCTTCGTTTGCTGTTCCCGCATTACCAGGAGCAACATAAACCTTGCTCACCTGGTCAGATTGAGCGACTTTCCATGCGAGCGCGTGTTCTCGCCCACCACTTCCAATAATTAAAACGATCATTTTGTAACCCTAAATTAATTTAAGTTCTACAAAGCTTTGTAGCCCGGCACTTCAGTGCCGGGGTGGATTTAATTTCAATCTAGAATTGAATCGGAGTCCACCCCGGCACTGAAGTGCCGGGCTACAGTTTATTGTATAACCGTATGTACCAATTTAAATTAATGCCTAAAATGTCGCATGCCGGTAAACACCATGGCGATATTGTGTTCGTCAGCTGCAGCAATGACCTCATCATCTCGCATTGAGCCTCCCGGTTCAATAACCGCGGTGATGCCCACTTCCGCGGCAGAATCTAAGCCATCGCGAAATGGAAAAAATGCATCGGACGCCATGACAGCGCCTTTTACTTCAAGATCCGCGTCTGCCGCTTTAATAGCGGCTATGCGTGCGCTGTATACTCGGCTCATTTGACCTGCGCCGACACCAATAGTCATATTGTTTCTACAATAAACAATGGCATTCGATTTAACAAATTTAGCGACTTTCCAAGCAAATAATAGATCACTCATTTCCTGAGGACTAGGCGAGCGTTTAGTGACTATTTTTAAATCGCTTTCTATGATTTTTCCGCTATCGCGGTTTTGAACTAACAAGCCTTGGGTGACTGTTTTAAAATCCATGCCCTGGTAAGTATCAGTCTTCCATAAACCAGTTTCGAGGACGCGGACATTTTTTTTCACACTCAATACTGTTTTAGCATCGGTTGAAATTGAGGGAGCAAGGATGACTTCAACAAATTGCCTGTCGATAATAGCTTGAGCAGTTGCTTGATCTAATTCGCGATTAAATGCGATTATGCCACCAAACGCGGAGCTTGGATCGGTTTGATAGGCTCGCTCATAGGCATCTAATAATGTGTCACTAACAGCAACGCCACAGGGATTAGCGTGTTTGACAATCACGCAGGCACTAGACTCAAATTGTTTGACACACTCTAATGCGGCATCCGCATCAGCAATATTGTTATAGGACAATTTCTTGCCCTGAATTTGAGTTGCTGAAGCGACGCTAGCATCATCCATTGTGCAAGCTGTGTAGAACGCAGCTGCCTGGTGAGGGTTTTCGCCATAGCGCATTTCTTGGCTTTTCTCGAAATTAAAAAAGATTTGTTCTGGGAATACACTTTTGGTTTTTAAATTCTCATCAAGCGCGGTCAAATATTGACTCACCGCTGCGTCATATCGAGCAGTATGGGTAAAAGTTTTGGCTGCTAACTGAAATCGAGTTTGATCCGAAAGACAATTATCATTTGTTTTCATTTCAGTAATAAGATTATCGTAATCATTATTGTCAACAACGACGGCGACATCGATATGATTTTTCGCTGCCGCTCGAAGCATGGTTGGGCCGCCGATATCAATGTTTTCAATCGCATTTTCAAAACTGCAGTCTGGCTTAGCGATGGTTTCTTGAAATGGGTATAAATTGACTATGACCAGGTCGATAGGTTTAATGCCGTGCTCCGACATAATGGCTTCATCTATTCCGCGCCTTGCTAGTATGCCGGCGTGAACTTTTGGGTGTAGGGTTTTGACGCGGCCATCCATCATTTCGGGAAAGCCAGTATAGTCAGAGACTTCGGTCACACTGATGTCTTTATCTTGAAGTAGTTTGGCGGTGCCACCGGTGGAGATTATTTCAATGTTTTGGCTTTGCAAATATTGGCAGAATTCGATTAAGTTAGATTTTTCCGAAACGCTAATTAGCGCGCGGCGAATAGTTTTCATCGCGATATCCAAATTATTTGAGTAAAGTGGTAAACGCCACTAAATTAGTTTAAATATTTAGTGACGTTTAACTTGAGAATGTTATTAATTAATGTTGAATTGTTGTAGTTTCTTTCGCAAGGTGCTGCGGTTGATGCCAAGAATTTTGGCGGCGCGTGATTGATTGCCGTTAGTATTATTCATGACAGTCTGTAGTAATGGCTTCTCAACTTCGTTGATAACCATGCGATACAAATCATTAGGTGTTTGTCCATCTAAATCCGCAAAATACGCATCCAATGCAGTCTTTACATTCTCAGCCAACGGTGCTCCGTGGCGATTGAATGAGTTGTCTACAGTTGTCTCAGTACTATTTACGAAAGTTTGTTCTCCAGTATAAGTCATGCGGCTAATACCTCCCCTTTGGCTAGTTGGTCGAAAAACTGCTGTGTCAAAACAAGTTGTTGTTGTATCGTATCGACGCGGTTAACGGCGTTACGAAACGCGGCACCACCTTTCTGCCCCTTGCTATACCATGAGATGTGTTTTCTGGCGACGCGTACGCCGGTGAATTCACCGTAGAATTCATATAGATTGTCTAAATGGCTTAGCATTATGTCACGAATTTCTGTGACACTAGGTTCAGGCAACTTATTCCCTGTTGCAAGATAGTGATTTATTTCCCTAAAGATCCATGGACGGCCTTGAGCGGCACGACCAATCATAATTCCATCGCATCCGGTGGAATTAAGTACGGATTCTGCTTTTTCAGGTGTGCGGATATCGCCGTTTGCTATAACGGGTATGTTAACCGCTTGTTTCACCTGTTTAATTGTTTCAAATTCGGCTTCGCCTTTGAAGTAGCAGGCTCGAGTTCGGCCATGAACGGCCAAGGCCTGAATTCCCGCTTGTTCAGCAATTTGGGCGATGCGTACTGCATTGCGATTATCGACATCCCAGCCGGTACGAATTTTTAAGGTGACAGGGATATCCACTTCAGTAACGACTGCATCTAATATTTCAGCGACTAGATCTTCTTGTTGCAGTAAGGCAGAACCGGCCATGACTTTACAAACTTTTTTAGCAGGACAGCCCATATTGATATCAATTATCTGGGCACCAGTGTCTTGATTGAATTTAGCAGCTTGCGCCATCATTTGCGGGTCAGCACCTGCTATTTGAACAATTCGAGGTTCGACTTCACCTTCGTGATTAGCTCGGCGTTGAGTCTTTTTGCTACCCCAGAGCAGAGAATTAGATGAAACCATTTCAGAAACAGCCATGCCTGCACCTAAATCTTTGCATAATTGGCGAAAAGGGCGATCAGTCACACCCGCCATTGGCGCTAGGACAAGATTATTAGCTAGTTGATAAGGTCCAATTTGCATTTTACTACTTAACAAATTCTTTGTTTCATTGGCTTTACTCAAGTCGAGATATTGGATAAATAAACTCATTTACCATAGCCGTTTGTGCTATAGCGATATTACTTGGGCATCTAGCCACGTTTCCTTTGGTTTGTATGGGTCACGCTGTATTTTTATATGTTTATTCCTACACCAGCGTGAGTGTGGATTGGAGATAATACCCCCATTTTTAAATGATTAAAAGAGCTACACTAAAAATATACTTGTTGACTTATTGTTAAGTTATTACCCCATAAAAATAATACTGATCGGGAATAAAGGTGAATTATCGAGTTAAATTCTAATTTTTCTGTGGATAACTTGTGTATAACAGGGGATAACAATGTGGTTAATCTGTTATCAATAGAATTTGAGTGTCTCAGCAAAGGAACTA
>QIKQ01000202.1 GCA_003233075.1 Gammaproteobacteria bacterium | reverse complement strand
GTCGCACCTGAGCTTCGGTGCGAAACAAGAGTTGCGCATATAACAAGACAATATTTATCTTTATGCTTAGCAAGTCGCTGCAGGTTGACGCTCCTAGCGTCACAGTCTTTGCGGAGCAAAGTCGGCGCCGCAGTACGGGTCGCACCTGAGCTTCGGTGCGAAACAAGAGTTACGCATATAACAGACAATATTTATCTTTATGCTTAACAAGTCGCTGCAGGTGGGCGCCATTACTTTCTCAGTTTTTGCAGTGTAATGTCAATGCTGGTACACCCTGTTTTTTAATGGATTAGAATCGTTTTACAATAAAAAGAGTTTCAAATTAATATGTCAATTAAAAATAAAATACTTGCTGTCGAAAAATCTTTAGCTAAATCTATTATTGGCCAAGACAAATTAGTTAATCGCTTGTTAATTGCCTTATTAGCCGATGGGCATTTATTGGTTGAGGGTGCTCCAGGGCTTGCGAAAACCAGAGCGATTAAGTCGCTCAGTGATTTAGTTGATGGCGATTTCCATCGCATTCAGTTTACGCCAGATTTATTGCCTGCCGATCTGACGGGTACCGATATTTATAAACCGGAAGAGGCGAGCTTTGATTTTCAACCTGGACCACTATTTCATAATTTGATACTAGCTGATGAGGTAAACCGTGCACCTGCAAAAGTACAGTCAGCTTTGTTAGAAGCAATGGCTGAGCGTCAAATTAGCGTAGGTAAAACAACTTATGCATTGCCTGAATTATTTTTAGTGATGGCGACGCAAAACCCGATTGAACAAGAGGGCACTTACCCCTTGCCTGAAGCACAGCTCGATCGCTTCCTGATGCATGTTCAAGTCGGGTATCCAAGTGAGGAGTCCGAACAAAAAATATTAAATTTGGTTCGTCAAGAATGGCGTAAATCAAGTGATCAAAGTTCAGATAACACAATAAGTTTGAGTCAAGCAGATTTATTCGCGGCTAGACAAGAAGTGCTCGATGTCTATTTAGCAGATAATTTAGAATCCTATTTATTGCAGTTAGTGTTGGCAACAAGAAACCCAGAAAAATACGGCGAAGATTTGCAACGTTGGATTGAGTTTGGGGTTAGTCCGAGAGCGAGTTTGGCCTTAGATCGGTGTGCACGCGCACATGCTTGGTTACTAGGGCGAGACTTTGTAAGTCCAGATGATATTCAAGAAGTTACTCACGACATTATGCGTCATAGACTGCTAATAAGTTATGAGGCAGAAGCTGAGGGTATTAATTCGGATTATGTTATTAATGAAATTATTCGCAGAGTAGCGGTGCCTTAAAGACTTAAGTGGAAATGATGAAGAGAGCAGAGCAATATATAAAGTATAAAAACACTAAGCAAAATTATCTAAATTTTGATCCGGTTAATATAGTCTTCGAAGATTTGTTAAATCTACGTCACCAAGCTCATTTGCTTGCTAGTCACGTTGGAAAAATAAAAGCTCGCCAGTCTGGTACTTTTCTTTCAGGATTCAAAGGGCGAGGCATGTTATTTGAAGAGGTGCGGCCTTATGTGGCGGGTGACGATATTCGCTCACTTGATTGGAAGGTTACGGCAAGAACCAATAAGCCGCACACTAAAATATATCAAGAAGAAAAAGAACGCCCAGTGCAAATTTGTTTAGATTTGCGTGCTTCAATGTTTTTTGCGACACGTGCTTGTTTTAAATCTTGTTGGGCAGCAAGAGCGGCAAGTTTAATTTGTTGGAGTACATTACTGCAAAAAGACCGTGTTGGTGGATTAATTTTTTCAGAATATCAGCATCAAGAGTTCAAACCTCAATTAAGTAGTCGTGCTGTGCTGAGAATATTAAAATCAATTAGCGAGCACAAGGTAAATAATTCTGCCGATAAATCAGATAAACACTCTGCCAGCGTGATTCAGACAGGAAATCAACTAGGGTCCACAAATTCAGACACATTATTTTACGCTTTATTAAGACTTAGGCGTGTGACTAAACCTGGTAGTCGATTGTTTATCATTAGCGATTTTCGAGGCTGGACGAATAAGCACGAATCAATCTTATTGCAATTAAGCAAACATAATGACATCGTACTTTTATATTGTTATGACCCGTTTGAAGCGGCGTTGCCAACAAAGGGAGTTTATACAGTAAGTGATGGCAAGCAAGATGTTCAGTTTCATACTGGCAGCGAGTATTTTCGATCCAACTACCAGAAAAAATTTGAAACACATAAACGTCGGTTTGAAAAATTTAGTCGGATAGCAAATATTAGAAATTATGATGGTATTACTACTTCCACACCTTTTGATGTGGTGAGTCAAATATTGGCAAGAGTTGTCAGTCAAGCGCTAGCTTCAAAGTAGTGGATCAATAGATGATGGATGAGCTAAGTCTAAAATTAAATGATATAAAATTACCCGATGGCGTATCTTGGTGGCCCTTGGCGTTGGGTTGGTGGATACTCGTACTTGTTGTATTAGTTTGCGTCGGGCTAATTTATTTTAAATATTTTTATTCAAGTAAAAAATCAAAACTGATTGAATATGCACGCGGTGTGCTTAGTGAAGAGTATGCTTTATGGCAACGCCAAGGTAATGGTTTGATATTTGTTCAAGCAATATCGGTCTTGTTTAGGCGAATCGCGCTTTCGTTTACTGAGCGCAATCAAGTAGCAAGCCTTATCGGAAAAAGATGGTTAGAGCGTTTGGATATAGGTCTCGATGGTAAGCCATTTGAATTAGGCCCTGGAAAAATATTACAGCACGGCCCCTATCAGTCTCGCGTAGATCAAGACATGGGAGATTTATATTTATTGTGTCAGCGTAAATTAGATCAAATAGAGGGATTTAAAAATTAATGTTTGAATTCGCTTGGCCATTAATGCTTCTATTTTTACCTCTACCTCTATTGGTGTGGATTGTATTACCAAGTGATGAGGCAAATAAAGATGCGGCGTTAAGAGTTCCTAACATAGAAGAATTTAAATCAAAATTAGGCGTATCAAGCTATTTTAGTGTCACAATTAGAAAATTAATATTTTCTATATTGCTTTGGGTTTTATTAGTTATTGCTGGGGCACGTCCACAGTGGATTGAAGAATCGCAGTCTCTAGCAACGAATAGTCGAAATTTAATGCTCGCAGTCGATATGTCTGGCAGCATGGACAATAAGGATTTTTTTAGTGGCAATTATCGATTGAGTCGATTAGACGCTGCAAAGGCAGTCGTAGGTGATTTTATTAAGCGTCGTAAAGGAGATCGAATCGGTTTGATAGTTTTTGGAACTCATGCCTACCAATATGTACCTTTGACTTTTGATACCATTACTTTAAAAGCGATGCTTGATGAGACTTTTATAGCAATAGCAGGCAACGATACCAGTGTTGGAGATGCGATTGGATTAGGTATTAAAAATTTAAAAAATAAAAAATCGGCAGCCAAGGTGCTTATTTTGATGACCGATGGAGAGCACAATACTGGAAGCTTGACTCCAGTCAAAGCTGCGAAAATCGCCGCTAAAGTGGGATTGAAAATTTACACTATTGGTATTGGGCCTGCTGCATACGGTCAAATGAGAAGCGGATTTAACTTCGGCATGCGGCGTTTTCGTGGTGGATTTGATGAAGTGAGTTTAAGGAAAGTGGCGAAAATTACCGGCGGACAGTACTTTCATGCAGCAAATACCGATAAGCTAATTAAAATATATAAATACTTAGATGAGCTGGAACCTGTTGATGAGCAGGAAGATCGATTTCGTCCGAAAACTGAATACTATTTTTGGTTTTTGTCGTTATTCCTGATTTTAGTGTTTATGTCTTTATCCATTAAGTTTGTTCGCCAGAGGTTGGACTAGTGTCAGATTTTCATTTTCTTCGTCCCTGGTTCCTGTTAGCGTTTGTGATGCTAGCGGTTATGGTTTGGATGTTGCTGCAAGAGAAAAAAACGAAAGGCGTTTGGGCAAAAATATGCGACCCTATTCTATTGCCGTATATATTAATTCAAGGTAAATCAGCGAGTCGCAATTTAGCGTTAAATTTATTTGCGATCACCATTAGTTTAATAATCTTAGCGAGTGCAGGTCCTGCCTGGAAAAAGTTACCCCAAGCTTTGTATCTAAAAAAATCACCATTAGTGATTGTGTTAGATATGTCACGATCAATGTTGGCGACAGATATCGGGCCTAATCGTTTGGCTAGAGCGAAGCTAAAAATCAAAGACATTTTGGATACACGTAAAGATGGCCAAACGAGCTTATTGGTGTACACAGCGCAACCATTTGTGGTAACGCCATTAACATTGGATTCAAAAAATATTAAGTTGTATATAAATCAGTTAAAGCCAATGATAATGCCTGTGCAGGGTTCAAGACCGGATTTGGCGCTAGCAAAAGCAGCGGAATTATTTAAAAACGCCGGACTTAAAAAAGGCCATATTCTTATAGTGACGGATAATTTAGAAGGCAATAAAGTATTGTTTCAGGCGAAGAGTTTAGCTTCTCAGGGTTATATCAGCTCGGTTTTGATAGTGGGCACGAAAGATGGTGGGCCTATACCACTGCGCTACGGTGGTTTTGCTAAGCAAAACGGTAAAATTGTGATAAGCCGAGCTGAAGAGGATGAAATAAAACAATTTACCAGTTACTCAGGTGGTCGTTATCACAGTATAAGTGCTGATGATTCTGACATAAAGTATTTGTTAGGCAAGGAATACGCAGAAACTAGTTACCAAAAAATAGAATCGCTTAAATTAGAGTCCACTCGATGGATAGAGCAAGGCCCTTGGTTACTCGTTATCATATTGCCCTTTGCTGCATTGGCTTTTCGGCGAGGTTGGCTTGCTGTTTTCGTTTTACTTATTATACCCTTGCCTGAAGCGGCTTATGCTAGCGATAAGGCCAGTGTTAAAACCAGTTCTAACGAAAATGCTTGGGACAAGCTTTGGTTAAACAAAGACCAGCGAGGACTAAAAGCATTTAATCAGGGTGTTCATGATAAGGCAATTAAAGAGTTTAAGTCTGAGCAATGGAAGGCTACTTCTTTTTTTCGTTCAGGTGATTTTAAAAAGGCACTCGAGTTATATCAAAAAGACTCGAGTGCAAATGGCTTATACAATCAAGGTAATGCTTTGATAAAGTTAGGCAAGTTAAAAGACGCCATTGCAGCTTACGCTAAGGCGTTTAAAATTAATCCAAAACATAAGGATGCAGTAGAAAATCATCGCTTGGCGAGTGAATATCTTAAAAAGTTAAAAGAAAAAATGAAGAACCAGGCTGCGAAGCAAGGCCAACCGGGCCAACAAAGTCAAACAGGTCAACCGAGTCAAAAAAGTCAAACAGGTCAACCGGGTCAACAAAGTCAAACAGGTCAACCGAGTCAAAAAAGTCAAACAGGTCAACCGAG
>QIKQ01000163.1 GCA_003233075.1 Gammaproteobacteria bacterium | reverse complement strand
ATTAGCAACATTTTCTATTAATTCTGGTAATGAAATTAAGTTAATAATGAGGTTTCAATTAATTTACTACCTTAACGGGACAGCAGTGATTACAAATGCATTATTTATTCTTTTTCCAACACCTATCCACATTATTAGTTTCTTTATTAAACTTTTCTTCTTCCGCTTTTGAGACATGATTACTTAATATGGCCTATCATAAAAGGCAATAATTTGTATTTTTTTAGTGTCTCGCCTTGCATTACATATATAACTCTTAAATCGTGTCCTGGCTTATTAGGGAAATAAACGAATACTTGGTGAAATTTCATTCTCAACACGCCTTCATTCAACTTTGGCGCTTTATAATAAAATATTTGAGATTTGGTTTCTAGTAAATCAAAGATTGGTCAAAACGGAAGTGACAAAGTAAAGATAATTAAAAATTTAGGATAGAAAATCGGACTTACTAATTATTAGTTTATGCAAGAGCATAAGTTTATGCATAAAAACAGTAAGACTCTTGCAAACCAAAGCTAACTAGGTAGCAATCATCAATTTTTCAATCGAAACTACAGCATAAATATTTAATTAGTATCTTTATCCGCTAGCATTTAACATCGTATGCAGCGCTTGAGCATGTTCAGCCGCTTCCCGACCAAGAGGCGTAAGATAACCACCATCAGCGAGTGTGATAAAACCTTTGTCAAATAAATCACGCGCGGCAGATGATATGGATGCCTCTGCATTTTTGTGTATTTTGATTCCTTGCTGACCTGATGATAGATCAAAAAGCATTAAAACATCTAACTCTGTCACATTAGTCTTATTAAATTGCATCCAAGCCCCTCCTGTTTTCATGACTTATAAACGGCTATATGGTTAATAATAGCCTATTAATTCGCGATATGAAACGTGATTTTGCATCAGAGGCATCGGACTGGTTTGTCCACGATCACAAAAGCTTATTCTATACTAGGATGAAACTAGTACTTGCAACTGTGAAATAAAAACTAAAATAATAAGTTAGCCTGAAATCTACTGAGGGAGCCTATTTGCTAACTACTATTCGTTAACCGCTTGATCAGCATTAAGCCAGTCGCTATTGATCCACCTAAAAGTCCCCACCAATACACACCGTATTTAATAGGATGATTAACCCAATAGTCTAAACTCTTAGAAGCAAAACCAAAACGATTAGTGTATATTTGATAGCCTAAAAGGGCCCCAATCAAAACCCCAATCAGAACTGAAATTAGAAGTGCAATTTTATAAGAATTTGGCCACCTTAAAGGATTCATGTTTTTCCCTCCTAGGTCAAATTAAAAAGACCGGACATTGATAAGTAATTCCGTAAATCTACAGTGAAATCCAAATAACAACTAACTGCAAACCGATACCACAGTAGTTTCGTAGTTTTTCTAGCCAATAAATCAGCAAATCGTATTATAATTAAAATTTTAATTACATAAAGTTAAAGAGTTATCATTTTATATGTAATTACTTGGCATTATTGAAATTTTTATAAAGTTAGTATTGAAGATAAAACTCCATAGCTGAAAGCATTTAGATTCTCCTATTGGTCTCACTATTTTTCGTATTTTAGCTTTTTAAGCTATTCACATTACCACGATAAAATAGTGCAACTCGACCATCTCCCCTTCTATTGTTTTTATGCTTTTTCTTACGCAATTTTTCTCTAGGTTTCGATTTTGGCACACAATTGATAGAATTCAATAGTTCGATACTCTTTAGCTTTTTACCACGACGTTCTCTTACTACTACATCATAGGCACCATCTCGATAAGTCATCATTATTTTGTATTGGCGACCTCGACGAGCGACAATAAATCCGCTATGGCCTATGGAGCCTAAGTTTGATTTAAATAAACCACCTTTTTTAAAAGTAAAAACCAAATAAGTATACCAATCTTGGACTAAACCAAGTTTTACTGCTGAAGTTCCAACACTCACTTGACCTTTATATTGTTTTTTACATTGCTGGCTAATCTGATAGATATCTAGCGTTCCACGTACACTAGATAAAATGCTATTAGGTGAATCCGTAACTTGTATAGTCGCATTCGTTGCTAACTTTTGCTTATAAATTTTAACATTATTGCAAGCTACTAATGTAAAACCAAATATTAGAATTAAACTTACTCGTAAACTTTTTTGCACATTTGCACTAAACATTTATTGACTCCAATTATATACTTCTTCATTTTTATACTGATTTAACTACTGTATTATTCTGCATTTATCACTTATAGACAATAATAACAGTTTCAAAATGATTTTTATCTAAAACAATTGAATCAATTTAGTGTAAAATCAGCCCAATAATAATAAACCCATAATGTGAGTATAAAATATACAGCAAGGAAACAAAATGAATTTTAAGAAATTAGGGGCTATTTTACTCGTCTTCTCTTTCGTGCTGGTATCATTCACCGCATGTATTAGCGTCAAACGACCAGACACAAGGCAAGGTTTTATTGAGTTAGTCAAAAAACGAAAATATTTTACTGCGTCTAAAGAATTTAGTGTAAATAAATCTCTCAATCAAATTGTAAATAAACTTTCAAAACAATCTAAAAAATGTTTAAACAAGGAAGTCCAATATAAATACAGAAGATCAAAAATAACGGCGTTTACACGAGCATACTCTTATGGTCTCGCTCGGCCAACAAAAAATAAGCTTGAATATACAATATATATGAATGGCAAACCGACATTTGCTATGGACTACATAAAAATACGGAAAAATAAAAGCAAGGCCATCATGTATTATCCTCGCAATTTTAAATCTATAAATAAAAGTGTAGAGAATTGGTCACATGGAACGTCTTCTGCTTGTCCCGAACTTATATAACTTTACCAATATTTATGTAACACGAAGAGATGTAATGGTCTTAAGATATTACATCTCTTCTAGTTCCTACCGTATATTCTTATCTAAATAATAATCGAACGCTGTCCGAATCACCTTACTTAAGTGGCAAATAAATATCAGTTAATAGTTCACTGGATTGCACTTCATGGGCATCATTAAGATACTCTTCAACAGCGGGTGCATTTCTTGGCTCTTCACTACTTTCGGGTAACCATACACCGTATAGCCAATGATAAGCACTCATCATTTTATTATAGGGACCTTGATAACGAATAACTGCATATTTGCCGCCTTCTACTGTAGTAGGCTCAATATTATCTATACCATCAAATTTCGATGAGATTGTAAAACCTGCTTTCGATCTCAAATTTTTTTCATCAACTGTTTCTGGATCATCATAATAAATACCAAAATAACGAGTTTTCTCATCGACTAATCCTTTGGTCATACCTGACGCTATGAGTTTGTCAAAAACCTGCTCAATTTCCATATAGTCACCTTTATGAGCGACGGTCGCTAAGGATATATCACTAATATTTTTTATTTCAACGTCATACATATCTAATTTCTCCTGTCCTAATTGATTTAACTTTAGCTGAGTCAAACGATCCTCTTTTCGGTATTTATTAGGTGGCAAGCCGAAGTTTTTTCCAAAGCTGCGAATAAAACTATCCGTATTTTGATAGCCTGCTTGATGTGCAATATGTTCGATAGACAGTTTTGTGCTAATCAGCGTTACTGCAGCGCGTTGCAAGCGCATTCGCCTTACTGTGGTGTGAATAGTTTCACCCTTAATTGAACGATAGATTCGATGCCAGTGATAAGGGGAAAAACACGCAACTTCGGCTATAGCCTCAAAATTAAGATCTTCGTCAAGGTGATCGTAGATGTAATCAATCACTCGCTGAATTCTAATATTGTAGCTATCTTTTGTTGACTGTTTCTTCATCAAACCCTCATTATCAGCTCTCACCAATAAACTACATTGGTTTCTTTCTATAAAACAGTTTAGCAAATCGAAGCTTGCATTTTTTGCTCTTTTAAAGAATATTCGAGGGTCAACATTAGAGGCAGGCCGCAAATAATTAAAACTATTCTTTAAACAACAACTTCCAAAGCTACTCTATAAGCAACTATTTCTTGCGTCTTTCTAGAATAATTCTTCGAAAAAAGCAAAGAACTCTCAATTTTATGCTCACTTCATATATGATCACCACCTAGATCAAGTGCCAAATGTTTTTTCTAGTATTCTCAAGCTTCGTAGAAAATCCACCTAATTATTCACCCAATAATGATAAACTCGCTTATATTCGTCATAATGGAGTCAATTTGATTTGAAGACACTTTTATCCTTTACCTTTGAAAATAATTATTTTGAGCTTCTGGGGTCTAGTTGGTCGGGTGCAGAACGCCTCTACGTGGACGACCAGCTAGTGTCAAAAAGACGAAATTACGGTTACACAGGTAGACACGAGTTTACGCTTGCAAATAATCAAAAATACAGTCTTAGCTTTGCTATTGATTTTGCTAACTTTAAAGTGGTTTACAATTTATATAAGAATGAACTTAAAATTCTTTCTAGCGAAGCGGAAATTCACGGTTATGAGAGATTAAAAAAAATAGCAAAAAAATATGAAAAACAGAAGACAGAGCTTGCTACCGACTCCGCAACACTTGAAGCAGAACAACAGAATCATGAAACCAGTGCGCCTAATACACAAACATCTCAAGCTCGAAAATCAAGTATCCATTGGGTCGCAATAATCGGCTTAATTTTAAAATTATTTAAAAGCGCAAAGGCGATCAAAGTTGCGCTTATCGGTACTGCCTTTGCAGGCTGGAGCGTCATCTTCAATTGGCAGTTCGCTATTGTGCTTATCGTTGTCATAATGTTTCACGAATACGGCCATGTGCAAGCAATGAAAAAGTTTGGCATACCTACCAAGGGATTTTATTTGATTCCTTTCGTTGGCGGCGTTGCAATTGGTGATAAGGCGAAATCTGAATGGCAAGAATTGTATATATCGCTCATGGGTCCTGTCTATGGCTTGATCATGAGCCTTGGTTTTTTCTTGGTATATTTAATCTATAATAATAACTTTATTGGCCTAGTAGCATCAATCAGCGCACTTATTAATTTGTTTAACTTATTCCCTATCTATCCGCTCGACGGCGGTCACGCAATTAAAGCAATGGTTTTTTCTGGTAAAAAATACTGGGGTATAGTTTGTTTATTATTAGGCTCAGCAATAGGCTTTGCTTTCAGTGTCAAAATGGGCTGGGTTTTTATTAGTTTTTTTATTGTCCTTGGCGTAATCGATCTTCTTTTTAGCTGGAAAGAACTGCATGCGGTAGAGAAAGAGCCAATGAATAGATACGGTATTATTTTTTCTCTGGTATGGTATTTGTCGATCGTGGCGATTTTTCTAACTATCATAACAATTATGGCGAATACTAATGTACCCGGTACTGAAATAGCAAGGGTTATATTGCGTAGCTAAGATAACCTATAC
>QIKQ01000344.1 GCA_003233075.1 Gammaproteobacteria bacterium | reverse complement strand
GATTTCATGTCTCAAATAGTAACTCTATCAATTTAGTCCTATTTAGCTAGGTTTCATGAAATATTTTCATATTAAGCGGGACAGCAGTGCTTACATAACTACCATGATGATCATTATCTTTGTATTTAGTTTCAGTTTTTTTACCACCACTCACATAATGGCCGACAGGATAGCCCCACTTAACTGAATTGAAGCTGAACAGTTTAATTGAGTTCAAATAAATTGTGATTTTACAAATTTTAGCAGGCTAGTAGGGGTAATTTATAATATTCTAATGTTAGGTGGTAAGGAATATTACTGCTGATCAAACACTATTCTAATTTAATAATAATTTACCGTCGATGGCTATAAATTTACTAGCACTTTTAAGCAATGAGTCTGCCGTTAAACTTGGAACACCATATACTTCAACTTGGGTATTAAATTTTTCTTTTACTTTGTTCACAACAATATCAAAATCTCCATCGCCCGAGGCAAGCACAATCACATCAGATTCTTCAGCAACCTCTAGCATGTCAACCGTGATACCAACATCCCAGTCCCCTTTTGCGGAACCATCACGACGTTGTATGTAGGGCTTTAACTTAACCGTAAAACCAATTCCACGCAGTATGTTTTGAAATTGTTTTTGTTTTTCATCGGCTCGCTCAATTGCATAGGCATAAGCCGCAACCATTGTTCGATCCTGAGTTATTTGAGACCAAAAATAGTTATAATCAAAATGCGATTTATAAGCTTGGCGAGTAGTGTAGTAAATATTTTGCACATCAACCAAAACTGAAAGCTTTTGCATATTTATCTTCTTATTATCGATTAGCGTCGAGAAAAGGGGCCATGATGACCCCTTGTAAGTAAATCCTAGTTATTTAATTTATTATCTCGCCAATATTTAGTTCCCTTTAGAGTCGCTTGTAAGGCAAGACCACTTTTAGTCAATTGGTAAATTGTAATGCCTCCAATTAAAACTTCTGCACCGTAGGCACCACCAGCATCAGATGCTTTCGCTGCTGCATCAACATGACCGCCAAAATTCCAACCACTGTATATAAACTGATTCATAATTGTTTTGTTGTGAAACACAAAAACAGCTCGGAAATCTTTTACCCCTAAACCTAGACCCACTCCTACTTCACCCATTTTCATATAGGTTTTTTTGCCTGTTTGGTTATTTGAAACCACGCCATAGCCACCACTGAAGCTGGCAAATATAATATTCACATTTTTATTACTAAAAACCGCGTAACCAGGCGCATCCGAAATGACTTTTCGAGCGTGTGGCTTTACTTTATATAGCTCAGTCAAGGATCTATCGCGCATATCCAAAATACTAGAACGCCGATCTTCAAGAGAACGAGTATTTGTTGGCCCACAGGCTGAAAGTACTATTGATGCCAATACTAGCATTCCAAGAATTTTATTTGACTTCATGATCTCTCCGTATTTTCTAACATTTGTATTGTTCATATTGTGGGGCTACTATAACCAGTCGCCAATAAAAATAACACTTATGTTTTCACATTAAGCCCAATTGAGACCAATTGGACTAGCGCTAAAGCGACAATCTTTACAAAAATTTTACATTCTAAAATTCCGGCTCCGTTTTCACCCTAATTTGCTCGGCAGTAACTGGATGCTTAAATTCTAGTGTGCGTGCATGTAACATAAGCCGATTAGAGCTACTCGTACTACTTGCACCATACAATCGATCACCCAATATAGGGTTGCCCAGAGAACTCATATGCAGTCGTAATTGATGCGTTCGCCCTGTCACTGGTCTCAGCTCTACTCTAGATTGGTCTAGCCTCTGGTTATATGCGATGAGTGAATAACAGGTTAAGGACGGTTTGCCTGTTTCATAATCGACTTTCTGCATAGGTTTATTAGGCCAATCTACGATCAAGGGTAAATCTACCTCACCTTGCTCTAAGCTTAATTTTCCGGCAAGCAATGCAATGTAACTCTTCGCTATCTCTCGATTTTGGAATAAAATACTTAAGTCTCGATGAAACTTTTTTGACCGAGCCATTAAAACTAAACCGGAAGTTTCCATATCTAGGCGGTGAACTATTAAGGCATCGCTGTAATCTTCTTGAACTCGGGAGATTAAACAATCTTGCTTCTCAGGCCCCTTACCTGGAACAGTGAGCAAGCCATTTTGCTTATTTACAATAATCAGACTGTCATCTACGTGAAAATATTCGAGTTTTATTTTGGCGGGCGGATTATACGGCCTACTAGAAAATGTCATAATAAATTTAATTAGAATCGAGAATTATTTTGTTTATCTAAATTATTGATTTTTGTTTTTCTTAGAATTTTTAATAATAAATTTCGGCCCGCACGCATGAGTGGATACGTTATTTTTGATATTCTTTTCGACCTGAACATCCAAAAATTAATTCGATTAAAAAATCCTGATCGACTACCAATAAGGGCTAGCACATGTATCGCATCCGATCCATAATACACAGAACCATCCATTTTCAGCACCATACCCTGATCAATATCAAGCCCTAGATCGGTAATCTCGCGCATCACCTCAGAAGAATCACGCGCATTAATTATTTTGAGTTCACCCACGGTTTTTTTAATTCGAACAAGATGACAGTACTTATCACAGAGCGGACAATCTTTATCATAAACTAATAATATTTCTTTCTCGGCCATAAGATTGTAAAACAGTTATCGAGTCAGTGTTAATTAAGCACATAGTCTGCGTAAAGCAACAGGACAAATCAAGTAGAATAAGCGCTTTCTTTATAGATTTGGCAACATATCCTTATATTTTTTATGACAATAACCACTCCATAAGCTTTGTGTACGTAAATCTATTTGTTTGCCTCTTGCAGGTGTTTGCTCAAGAACGTAATAAATTTTAAGTACCGCTAATTTTTTCGAACCTTTATAGTATTTATTCCAAGTCCGACACAAAAACTGCCCATAGGCTTTTCTCTCATAAGTACGCTTGGTCGAATGAATACGAAAATGATATTTAGTCCAGCGTTGATTACCATACATAGCATGCACATTCACAGGCTTTGCAAAATTTGGCTCGCCTACTTGCATTCTGAACACATCGACCACCATACCATCCGCGCGTTTGCCTCGAATAACAAACCAACCATCTCGTTTGTACATCTTAGGGGCAAACATATTCCATTGCTGATCAAGGTGAAGTCCATACATAATTGACTTAAAAGGCTCAGGAAAAGCTAATTTAGGTTTTACCTGTGGTAATAATGTGGTATTCCAATAAAACAACATTAACATTAAAAACAAAACAAGCGCAGTGATAACTTTACGCTCAGAAATATTCCAGCGCCCTGTCTCACGAATAAGATAAGCGGGTTTAAACCTCGGCAAAGTAACTCGTAATACGAATTGAATGACACGCCAACTAAATCCAAAACCATTTTTCGCCACTTTATTATTTAAAAGCCAATACAATGGCAAAAACAAGAGTGAACTTTTAAGTAATAAAATAAAACCAAACCAGCCAATGTATCTATCTCCATTAGTATCAGACACTATCAAGCTGCCAGCACTGCCATTCAAGTCCGGACTATCACTCTCTTCAACCGGGCGATTAAGGTGAAATGTAAAAACCTGCAGGCATCTCACTAAGTACTTTGAGGCTGGATTATTTTTTTGATAATAAAGACTATCGACCTTCTGACGCCGCTGCCATTTCCTAGCCAGATAATCCCAAAATGCAGACGGAGTAAAAGTCAGCAATGATACGATACTAATAAATGGAAACAAACCAATTTCCATCAGAATAATAAAACTAATGTGCATTGAAATAAAACTAAACATCATTAAATATCTAAGCGGCAGAAAATAAAGCGGAGACAACATGAGTATCGGGCCAAACATTTGCAAGCCCCAAACAAAATAAGTCAGACTTTGTAATATAAGCGCCGGAAAATCTTTCACCCACAAGCCTAATGGCGAAGTCAACTGGTCAATGTTGAGTGCATAATATATCGCAGTCCCATCGGGAATCCATGCCGTGCCTGTCGCTTTTATTAAAGCACCAAAAAAGTATACCGACATGCATTGAATTTTTAACGCGACTGAAGCAAAGGAAAAATATTCATTCGATTCGTTTAAAATTAAAGGTCGTCGAATTGCATCAATTGAGTATCGAGCCCCAATAGGCAGGAACAACGCCCAGAACATAAGTAATCTAAATAAAATATCCCCACCTTGCAGCAACATGACGTTTCTATCTTGAAGCGAAATGAGTAAAACCCAACTGAGCACGGCCACTAATTTAGTTCGATAACCGACAATTAGCGCAATGGCAAGAATGGCTGCAATTAAAAACAAGCATACTTGAAAAAATTGAGTCGAATTAGCTAGGTGCAGGGAGAAATTATAAATGCCCGAATCATGTATCGCGATATAACGAGGCCATACCCCAAAATCGGTATAATGCGCAGACAGACTTTTGGCTCGATTGATTAAATCTACAAGTATTAGTAGGCCTAAACAGACGCGAAACAATGCTAGCGTCCGCAAATCGCTACCGAATACCATTTTCAAGCTAGTGACCGCTGTCATTATAATCCTATAAAGATCCAGAACGCTTTTATATTTATTCTAATAAACTAACACTAATATATTACGATTAAGTAATTTTAGCTACTCTATCGGACAGACAAATTATAGTTTAAACTTAGAGTTCAACTTCTTAGCTCACTATCGATATTACGATATGATCAATTAAAACAAGAAACATGGCAAAAAAAACCAAGAGTACGTTGTGGTACATATACATACTGCGTTGCGCTGACAAAACACTATACACAGGCATAACAATTGACCTAGATAAACGCATCGATGAACATAATAATATCAAGGAAAAAGGTGCACGGTACACCCGTGGACGACGACCCGTTAAATTAATTTACAGTGAAATGGCAAAATCACGATCCAAAGCTAGCATTAGAGAAGCACAGATTAAAAAACTAAACCGTCTTGAAAAAGAACAATTGATTTTAGATAATAAAGAACTCCGGCCCAAGCCGACCAACTAGTAATAACATGAATCTCTTCACAAATCGCCTACATATTCATCATCATTCAGCATTTTTGAGTATACTATAAAGTATAATGTTGCCTATTTAGTTGTTAGATATAAATTATCACACTGCTGTCCCGCTTAATATGAATATATTTCATGAAACCTAGCTAAATAGGACTAAATTGATAGAGTTACTATTTGAGACATGAAATCGCACTAAACACTGAGCTGCTAAAAAATTAAATGAATGCCTAAAATTATCCAACGTAAAAACAAGAAGCGCCTCAAAGAAATTAGTCGTTGCGAGGTGTGTTCGCATCGCTCCCGGCCATGGCCCAGGCCAGCCTCTCGACCGTTCCGGTCTCACCTTCTCCGTGGCCTA
>QIKQ01000128.1 GCA_003233075.1 Gammaproteobacteria bacterium | reverse complement strand
AATTGTTTGCACAAGTCATTTTAACGGATTTTAAGAGGGTTCACCATAACTTATTGATATGTCATACGATTAATCCCGAACACCTATGCATCCAAGCGACGAGTACTTCTGTCGATTAGGGTATGACCACCGATGTCTTCTTCTGGCGCATTCAAAAAACTGGTGGCAGTTTCGCCCTTGGCGTTCTGCACACCTAAATAGAGTTCTGAATACCAATCAGTTGGAATTAACCAGGATGCACGTCCTCCTTGACTTCGCAGACCATCACCGCCAAAAAAACGAGAAAGGACAACCGGCTGATCCACGAAGGCCCAAGTATGAGGGTGTTGTTTATTCTGTCGACCAAACTCGGTGAAATACTGACCACCCTTGATTTGCAACCCCCACGGCAAGCTGCGGGTTGTAAAAAAAGATTCTTCCAGCTCCACTACCGTCTCGCCTTCTGCATTAATGAGAAAAATAATATTTGTTTGCGCATCAAAATAGGCATCCACTGTGGCGCCAATAGACAGTTCAATATTCTGAACCGTAAAGCCATTTTTGTTTGGATCATGACCACCGGCTTGTAGGTTACTCAGTGCCTCATTATTGACATCGGAACCGCCAGCAGAAAATAAGCCAGAGAGACCAATTTGCAAGGGACTACTACTTTTCGACGCATTTAGTGTTAGCCCAGATGATTGAACCATTTCATCAAAGCGTTTTTTCTCAGCAGCTTGTAACGAAGTTAAATGAAATAAAAATATTCCACTGACGATGGCTATCGTCAGTGAAAAGTGACGTGTAAACATATTAATTCCTCGAACTGATCACGCAATACATAATCGACGCGGCATAGAAATAGCGCGAGTATGCAGTACTCTTTAAAGTAAATAAAATAATGAAACTAAAAAGTGAATCAAATCAGAACAAGGGAGGCGCACGCGCACCTAAAGTATAACGGTAGGACTGGATGGGTCGTTGAAGCGTAAGAAAAACAAGTAACAGACTAGCTATAAAGAGAGGTATTATCCAGGCAGGTACAGGTAAATCGGCAATCGGCACATGATTTAAACGACAAACTTGGCATTCTTCGTGACCACTACTTACATCATGTGAGGCAACATGCCAAACGGCAAATACCAAGGCGACCACTAGAATTATTTTAAGTAAGTGGTTCAGGTAAGTTTGTTGGTTTGATGTGTTCAAAGTCATAGCAGTCGGAAGAATAGCACAATATTAGTGTCAACAAATCTATTATCTTTAAGTAGGGGTTTGAATTCTAATGGTACGGAAACGTACGCTAAGTTTCTAAATACATTTTCAAGGTGATTTATGCCCTGACAAAGACCGTACGTTCACCAACAGTGATTTAATCCGATTCTCTTGCCGTAATCTTGCCTCGGAAGAACAAGCTCAAGTCGTCCATAATTTGATCGATAGTGATTGCTTGCCGTTCAAATTTACACCGGCATTAAGTCGAAAAAATTATTTGTCAGCATATGGACGTTCCGGCTCATCGGCAATTGATGAGACGGTTGATCACAACTGGCACTAGACGAGGCTACCATGAAGGTGGTATTTAAAAAGCGAGGCGCTGATTACGATAGTTATGTATAAATATACAAATATATAATTTAGATAGATAAGGAATATTATGGAAACCGGCAAGCCATTAAATAAGGATGTAGGAATCAATAGACTACTTGAGTCTATAAATGGGAATAGAGTAAAAAAAAGAGGTCAGGAGGAAAAAATAGGTACACAATTCGAGATAGATATCCCCGAAAAAGAGACAAAAAATCGAGAATATACGTCCGATGATTGCGAGGTGTGGAGTGATTTGGAGCGAGCCGAAAGTGGTGACTCTAAAGGGCTGGGGCAATCACTTAAAAACCTTAGCAAACATTACAGAAAAGCACCGGATACACGCAAACAAATTGATCTTTTCATTCCGTCTGTGTGTGACGTTCCGGCAAAAGACGATTTTAGCCTGATGGATATAGCTGTTTTCGGACTAGGTAAAAAACCGAGCTTTAAACCTCTTAGATATGACCTAAAAGACGCACATATTGTGGTGGCTGGAAGTGTTGAATATGGCATGGCAACGATATTTGACTACGATATATTTTTGTTTGCGATTTCGCACCTGAACGCAGAAATGGAGCGAATCAGAAAGCAAGTCACATATGACCATATTGATGCGTACTTGCCGTCAAGAACCATCAAAACCAGCGCGTATGATGTTTTAACCTTCTGCCAGCGTAAGATAGGTGGCAGACAATACAAAGCACTAGAGGAATCCTTGGAGCGTCTTGCATCCACTAAAATTTCAATCAAAGAGAAAGAAAACGGCAAAACCCACCGAAGAGTAGGGATGTTCGGCTTGATTGATAGCTTTAAATTTCTAAAAAACAAGGATACCGGAGAACTTACAGGCTTAACGATAAGCATCGCTGACTGGATGTATGACGGTATTGTTCGCACCGGAACGCCGAGTATTCTAACCATGAAGGAAGAGTATTTTCTATTAAAAAAATCCTACCACAAGTTCTTATACCGCCTTGCGCTTAAATCGGCAGGAAAAGGAAGTGCGGAGTATTTCCTCACAACGCTTTATGAACGCAGTGGGAGCGATAGAGACTTTCGGTTTTTTAAAAGAGATATTAAGCAAGGAATCGCAAAATTGGGAGAAAGCGGAAGGCTGATAGATTACCTTTTTTCACTCGATGGTGAAGGAAAAATGGAAAAAATAAGGTTTTTACACATAAAAAATCCTGAGCTAACAACGGCAGAATAGTACTCGTGATTGCGGACAGTGCTGTCTATCTCGCACATTTTACTGTCTATCTCGCACATTTTACATTAACTAATTGATTATTAACAATAATATCGCTTGTATGTTTGTTAGCCGATAGGCGGAAAATAAGCCGTTTATGGACAGTGCTGTCTATCTCGCACATTTACACTAACCTACTGATTATTAACAATAACAACTATATATTGTCTGCCTAACCGACAGGCGAAACACAAACCACCCGTGGACAGTGCTGTCTATCTCGCACATTTCACAATAACCTACTGATTATTAACAATAACAACTATATATTGTCTGCCTGACGGACAGTAAAAAAACAAGCTGCCTGTGGATAGAGCTGTCTATCTCGCACATTTTACTGTCTATCTCGCACATTTTACTGTCTATCTCGCACATTTTACTGTCTATCTCGCACATTTACCATTGTAAGCCATTGATTTTTAAAGATAATTCTCCCCTAAAACGTATTAAAACTTATTTAAAACAATTGAAACGCAAAATGCCTGTGCATAAGTTTTTTGAATAGTGAAATACCTGGTTAATTTGTGGTTTCTACTGATGCGAGGAGTTTGGTCATAAAATGACCAAACAAATATTTTTAATTATTCACTGCGTTCATACAAAAAAAAGGGAGAGACGAATTCAACCTCGTTATTTCTTCGTGTCGCGCTATCCACAAATATATCTTCCCGCCTGAGAAATAAAATGAGTTCGTTTGCCTTCGGCTTCACTCAATCCATTCAATTATTCGCGAGACTCATTCGGCGGGAATTCGCGCTGGATATAAAATACCCTCATTATTTATATTGAATAATGAGGGTGCTAGCTAACTTGAGTCAAACATTAAAAACCTTTGAACGCTACGGTATTGTCAAGTTGATTGGCAACAACGCATCAGAGTTGAATTTAACCATTGAGCGTTGAGCAGGGTTCCCTTCCGTCTCTGACGGTGGGTGAATAAATCCTGACTAAGTCAAAAACTGAAAACTGATTAAAAAACAGTCTTTATTGTGCAATAGTGACCTTTTTCATCTTCTGATTTGGAATTCAATCACTGGGACCACTAGAATATCGCATTAAGAGCCCGCTACTGTGTGTTTAAGCGACGTACCGAGCAAATTGATGCCTTAGCATGGGTTAAGTGAAAAATCGCGCTCACCGCGTTTCTAGCAAGCTTTATGGTTGAGAATGGTTTTGTCGGTTAAATATCCATCACAAATTTACCTTAAGCAAGTCACCATTGAATGAAATTTGAGCCGTTTTTAGGTAACGGCTTTTCCCCCTCCCTTAGCCATGGCCGATAGTTCGGCAATTATCTCAGGCAAATCTTGATTGAGAGCAGAAGTATCCATCGCAGGAGAAGGTTCTGTTTCGCACAATTCAGCGAGGTAATCGAGCAATCCATCTAAAACCACGATGGCTAGGCCAATTGCTTCTAAGTATTTTTCAATCGCTCCTATCCGCTCGAAAATACGTTCCAACCAAACTCACGAGCCCAATTAGCCATAGATTCAGTCGCGAGAGGTTGCGTAGGAACGGCAATACGGCTGTTAAAACACTCAAGACGACCACCAGCATGCCTAGGGCATCAATCGCCGTTCTGAGGGCTTCTACGGTCTGACAAGAGAGACTTTTATTTTCCCCATGACAAGTGTCTTCTGTGATCAACCGTTTCATCAATTGCCGACGAGCCGGAACGTTCATATGCTGGCAAATGATTTTTTCGACCGAGCAGGTTGTGAACAACGTTGACTTGTTCTTCCGGTGCAAGATTATGGCAAGCCAATCGGGTTAAATCACTGTTGGTGAATGTACGGTCTTTTCGGGGCATAAATCACCTTAAAAATGGATGTTTAAATGTGGCAATGAATCGAAAAACTGAGTATGCATACCTAAGTTAGCTTGATTTAAGCAAATAATGGACCGTTTTCAGTGAATTGTGATGAATTATTAATTATGATAACCATTTTTAGAGTTGATTTTATAGTGTATAGTTTACAAAATAACGCTGTTAAAAACAGTGATGTAAACTTTATGGAGAACATATATATGCTGGGTCAACGGATTAATCAAGCGCGAAAATCGGTTGGATTATCACTGCGTGGTTTGTCAGAACAAACTCGCGTGACAGCGATGGCTATTTCAAAATATGAACGTAATGAGTCGACGCCTTCCTCTGGGGTATTACTTGATCTTGCTCACGCACTTGGAGTACGTGTTGAGTATTTTTTTCGTCAAATTGAAGTGGAATTGAAAACCATTAATTATCGAGAACAAGAGAAGCTACCTAAAGCAGAAGAAACCAAGATCTTAGCGGATGTGAGAGAACAATTAGAACGCTGGATAGCACTCGAAGCATTTTTGCCCACTCCATGGTCGATAGCCTATCAAACCCCAAAGGGATTGCCTGCTAAGATCCGTGCTTATGATGACATCGAAAAGGTGGCATTAACTGTGAGAAAAGCCTGGGACTTAGGTTCCCGTCCTATTGTGGATTTGACGGATATGCTGGAGTCAAAAGGCATTAAAGTGTTCATGACTCCCTACGATGGACATAAATATTTTAATGGGTTGTCAGCGACCGTTAATCGTGATCCTGTGATGGTTGTTGGTCA
>QIKQ01000073.1 GCA_003233075.1 Gammaproteobacteria bacterium | reverse complement strand
GGCTCAAAATATGAGCGAACACGATTTGGGACGCGCTTTATTTCCGAGTTTGCCTGTGACCGGCAAGCGTCACTTTAGTGAGCCGGACTTTCCTCAAGTCCACCTGGAACTGAAAAGGTTCCAAAAAGGTTCCGTGTCTACGACTTGTTGATGTTTTTACAAATAAAGGGATAACTTCATTATTATTTGTTGAACCATACATGTTTTAGAATTACTCAGATGAGTAGATCTTTAACAATTGAATACCCTGGCGCGATGTATCATGTCATGAATCGAGGTGCAGGTTATAGAAAAATATTTTATGACGATGATGATCGATATTATTTTTTAAATCTCTTGGAAATTGCTTGTCGCGAACTTTGGTTGGAAGTGCATGCTTACTGTTTAATGGATAATCACTACCATTTGTTAGTTAGGACGCCAGAAGCAAACTTACGGCAAATTATGTCATTTGTTGGGTCGAGTTACGCTAGAGCGCTGAATAAAAAGCTAAAATCTGACGGGCCCGTTTTCAGAGGCAGGTTTAAGCGTATCCTAATTGAGGTCGATTCCTACTTGTTAAATGTAAGTCGTTATATTCATTTAAATCCAGTAGAAGCAGATATGGTGGATCAGGCAGCACACTACGAGTGGTCAAGTTTTAAGTCCTATTTAGGAGATGATATCCGCCCAAAATGGTTGTCAACTGATTTAACATTGGGCATGCTCGGCTCAATAAATAATTACGATGAGTTTGTTTGTTGTGGAAATGACGATATGACAATAGAGTTTTACAGTAAAAAATATTTAAAGCCAATTCTAGGTAGAAAAAGTTTTATTCAAAAAGTGTTGGACGGTACAAAGGTAGAGCTAGAAATTCCAGATACAAAACATCAGAAAGTAGCAGAGAACATAAAACGTGTCATTCAAGAGGTAAGCGCGTTTTTTGATGTTGATAAAAAAAAACTATTAAACAAAAGTCAGGGCCAAAAGTTTTCACCTAGAACAGTCGCTATTTATTTGAGTCGAAAGCTAACTTTATGTAGTTTAAAGGAAATCGCAACTGAATTTAAACTGGCGCATTATTCGAATGTATCAAATATTGTTATTCGATTGGAAAACCAAATAAAGGGGAAAAAGGAATTAGAAGAAGTAATTGAGGGAATTTGTAAAAACATCAACAAGTCGTAGACACGGCACCTTCTGAGGGAATTTGTAAAAACATCAACAAGTCGTAGACACGGCACCTTCTAAAGGCACCTTCTCAAGTCGTAGACACGGCACCTTCTCTCGCGGCACCTTCTCTTCTCTCCTTCTGAACCTTCTAAAAAGATCCTTACAAAGTGGGTTTGACCCCTTTGCTTTTTCTTACTTAAATGTTAATATAAGTATTAATGAATATGTTAATAAATATGATATAGAATACGAGTGTAAAATGAGTATTAAATCTAAAGACATTGTGCCTATCAACCAAGTAAGAGCTCGGTTTACCGAGCTGGCAGAAGAGGTTAGGAAAGGTCATGAAAAAGTTGTGACACGGAACGGCGAAAGTTATGTAGCGCTGGTTGATGCTCGGCGCCTGGATTATTATCACGAATTAGAAAAAGAGCATATTCATTTACTGTTATTAAAAGAAGCAGGTTCTGGTTTGTCTGATATTGAAACCGGCCAATATCAAAAGGTAGCAGAGCTACAAGCTAAGTATAAAGTTAGTAAGCAAAAAACTGCAAAGAAAAAAAATAAGAAGTGATATGAGTTCAAAGATTAGGGTATATGCTACTCAAAATTTTGAACGAAACCTAGGGTCAATTAGTGATTTCTTAAAAACAAATGATGCGAATCAGGAATTTGACAGACTTATCGTTCAGTTGTTCGGAACCATAGTTCCAAATTTGGAAAGGTTTCCAGATATTGGCGTCCGGTTCTTTGATAAGCGACCTTTATCTCTGGAGGGCATGAACTTAGTCGAATCCATAGAAAAAAAACTTAAAAATAAAGGTGTGTTACGAAAATATATGACGGGTGATTATATAATCTTGTATGTTTTGATCGGAAACGACCTATATTTGCTAAGCATAAAGCACCATAAGCAACTTGGTTTTCAAGTGGAATAGGTAAAGGGTCACCCATTAGCGAATTCCTGCCAACAGGCAACAGTTATTTTGTTACAAACCTAAAAGGTTTGCATTGATTAGATAGTTATTGCCTGCTTCATTCGCGACACAAAATACTGGCCTGTTTTCTCATGTATCGTGACGTCGATGATTAATTTATTTAAAATAAAACTAACACACCAGTCGCCCATCAGGGTTATTGTTTTTTATAGCCACCGAACTTCCAAGTAAGAAAGCCACCTAAAAAAACTAAGGGCACGGGCACGATTGATTTAATTATTTCAGAGATAAGCCAGCTTTCTTTAATTTCGTTTTTTAATTCCAATATAAATATAAGCGCAAGGAAAGCCATGCTAAAAGTGAAAATAAAGCCAAGGTAAACAATAAAGTTGGCTTTTAATTTCGTCTGGCAAGATTGGCATGTGGTTTTAAAGGCATTCGAGCCTTTGGCCCAGCTAAGAAAATGAATCACTTTTTGTTTGCATAATGGACATTGCATATGTGTACCTACCTATAATACTCAATTTACTACACTATCATTTTTGCCAGAAAGATGTTTGCGTATAAAGTCTGCTGCTCGCTGAATCGCATCTTTAGAAGCAAGATCATCGGCAAACGTGCGAACATTTTCCGGTCGAAAGTCAAAGCCACGACCAACGCCTGGATAAATTATTAGGCGGGCCTTTTGTTTTTTACTTTTAAGGGCTTTAATAGATGACTCAATAACTCTGCGTCGCTGATATTGCTCTTGGTCACCAATAAAAATTAAACTCGGAATTTTTAGTTGATCAATTTCTTTCGCATAGGAATAGACTTGCAAAGGTTCGGGTGCATTAGGGTCTTGCCAATGTGGATAATAAGAAACATAGCAGCTAATATCTTTTTGTTGGCGTTTGAAACTGACTGCTACTTTTAAGCTGTAGTAACCGCCCCGGGTGTGAGAATAAAGACAGGTTTTTTTTGATTTTAAGTCTTTTTGTTTTAATAAGAAGCTCAAGGCATTATTGACATCTTCTTCAATTTTGTAATCATGTTTGATTGGATAAGGGCTAATAAAGTTTCCTTTATAAATATCAGCCGCAACGACAATAAAACCTCGAGCCGCAAGTCGATGAGCGTGTTTTTGAACTAAGTCATCTAAGCCTCGGCGGCCATGTTGAAATAGTACTGGGTAAAATTTGCCTTTGCGATTAGGACGTATCACTAATGCGGGGATAGTCTGTCCTCTGCTTTTAAAAGATACCCAAGTTGATTTTGTCGCATAATTATTTGGCGTCTTGATTATTCCTTTATCCCACCATTTCGCTTCCCACCACCAAGAGTTTCCCGGCTGCTGTTTAATGTTGTCCTTGTTTGGGTGGCTAAAGCCAATACTTAGAAAGAGTAAATTTGATAGGAAAATTAGTATAGTGATAACTTTTAAAAACATGGTAATACCCTTGTGTTACATTTTATTTTTCATGGTTATAGTTATAGAGTAAATTATCATTTTTATCCGCGCGGAGATAGTAATCATGCACAAGTATTACTAATTTTGCCAACTTTTTGTCACATCTGATGCTAAGGAAATTTAATGTATTTAAACTACTATTTTTGAACGAATTAGTTCTTGCCTAGGCTAACTTAACTTGCTACGTTAGGCTTTAAATTTGAACAAAAGTTCAATAACAATAATAAAAATAAGATAATAAAAATTAAAATAACACAAAGGTGTTTTATGATAAATTTACTTAATGTGTGGTGGAGCATTAAAAAAGGCAGCACGCGTAAGCGTGCAGTTCTGCTGACTCTTATTGGCTTCGCATTATTTACAATGTTTGCCGCTTTTAACTTTTTTTATATCGGTTTGCTTTTTATCATTGAAGCTTTTAGTTCTGCAAACTCACATTTATCTGCGTTTAATTTAGTGAATCTAGCAGATGCGAAATACTTCTTGGTCGTCAGTGGTATATTAATTATTATTGCGGTCCTATCAATTAGTCGAGCAGTTTTATTAATGACATTTACAGCAGTATTTACTTTGACTAATCCCGTTCCGGTGCTTCGATTTGGTGCCTACTTAGAAGCATGACAATTCGAGGATATCCTCGTAATCGTCCGCTTGGTATTTGGAATGTTTATTCCATAATAGCTTATGTGACTAAAGTCACATACAATAATTGGGGATAGGATAAAGTTGAATTTATAATTAGTCTAGATACGCTCTTTCTATCCGCTTGTCGATCATATTCTAATTATTGGAGTTAATAAGTCGCGGGTCCGACCAAATAGTAGAAAAATGATAGATTTTTTACCTAACTTTACATAACATATAAGAAATCAATGAATTATGGGTTTTATAAAGTCGCCAGTCGAATCACCTAATGCTGCCGAACAAGCAGTCTGCAATGTTAATGATAGTGTATTACTTCACCGCACTTCATTAGTAGATAAATACCCCTATCTGTCAAAAATTGATGATCCTGTTTGGGATCAGGTCATTAGCGACGCACGGGTCATGAATATACCCAGAAATACCGAAATTTATAATGTGTCATCTCGTTGCGAGAACTTTGTTTTACTACTCGAAGGTAGTGTCAGAGTTTATTATCCAGCGCCAGACGGTCGTGAAATTACCATGTATCGGATCACCCCGGGTGATTTATGTGTGCTTAGTTTGACCAGCATGTTAAATAATAGAAATTATACGGTAGTAGCAAAAACAGAATCTGATGTGACTGCAATGGCTATTACCGAAACACAGTTTCGCGAAGTGATGGATCAATCTGAAAAATTTCGTGATTATGTTATGACGACACTAAGTGAACGCTTGTGCGATTTAATATGTTTAGTGCAAGATACAGTGTTTCAAAATCTTCATGTCCGAATAGCCTGTGTATTAGATAAAATGTTTCGTCGAACTAATTCCGTACATATTAATACCACACATCAATCTCTAGCCCATGAAATTGGTACGACTCGCGAAGTGATCAGCCGAATATTGAAAGAATTTGAAAAAGAAAATTACATTAAAATATCGCGTGGCACAATCGAAATTACGAGTTACGATGACATTCATCGTCTAGCTCATCCTACTTTTTGCTAATCGCCAATATCTAACCCAATATTACTAAGGTGCCAGACACCTACATGGCATCAGGTTTGATCGCATTCTACTTATTAGTTTCTACTACCTGATGCTATGTAGGGTTCAGGCACCTTAGTTATGTCCGAATAGCCTGTGTATTAGATAAAATGTTTCGTCGAACTAATTCCGTACATATCAATAC
The DNA here is from genome assembly GCA_003233075.1 of Gammaproteobacteria bacterium. Classification (GTDB taxonomy): domain Bacteria; phylum Pseudomonadota; class Gammaproteobacteria; order SZUA-21; family SZUA-21; genus SZUA-41. The sequence continues at coordinate 102 of QIKQ01000073.1, read as the reverse complement.
CACACATCAATCTCTAGCCCGCATTTCTCACAGCCCATCTACTGCGACGGCCCAATTGCATACTATGACTCGTTTTCACTCGGTCCAAGCGCTCGACATAGT
>QIKQ01000096.1 GCA_003233075.1 Gammaproteobacteria bacterium | reverse complement strand
ATGTATTTTTTCCTCGTTTTACAGCGACACTAGTCTATTTGAAAATAATTAAAAATAGGACAACTAAAATGAACATACCAGTACTAATCGTCGCGTGCCTTAGCTTGCTTGCTGTTATTGCTCATATCGTAGGTGGGACTATTGAATCGGCAAGTATCGCGCCGAGCAAAACAAATGAAAAATTAACTCGGAATTGGCTGCAATCAATGTGCGCATTTCAAATGCTCGCTATCGATTTGTTACTCGTGACAATTGTGCTCTTTCTAATATCGCTTACTGATTTTATTGCCTTTGAACATGAACTTACTTTACTCTTAAGTTTATTATTCTTTTTATGGGGTGTGGTTTGGTTGATACAACTTTTTTGGTTAAAGAGTAAAGTAAAAACTTACCTGCTCTTACCTCAATGGATATTTTGGTTTATTTGTTCTGCGTTGCTTTATTGGGGAGCATAGTAGATTGAAAGCTTACATCACTATCAGCTCCTAAACTTTCGTGCTTTGATAACGCTTTAATATATGAGACTATACGGGCACAATCACAAAATAGCTGCCGTAAAATGATATACAAAGACAGTAAGGACAAGATTGACACAGTCAAAAAAATACTGAAAGTAGACCATGCGGGAGAATTTGGCGCGATCAATATTTATCGCTCGCAAATTCTGGTCTCACGATTATTTCGTCGACAGTTTGTACCCATGTTAGAAAAATTTCTTGAAGATGAAAGAAAACATTTAGACATATTTTGGCAAGAGATTAAACGACGCGAAGGCATAAAGTGTAAAAGCTATTACTTGTGCGGCATAGGCGGTTACTTCATGGGATTCATGTCGGCATTGTTAGGCAAAAAAGGTGTCATGGCCTGCACCTGGGCAGTCGAGTCCACAGTTACAGTTCACCTTGAAAACCAACTAATTTATTTGCAAAGTATAGGCGACAAGGAAGCTTACGCTGCAGTTAATTCAATCTTAGAAGATGAAGAACATCATCGCGATATGGGTGATATTGAAGGCGGTAAAAACGTCTGGTTTTCGCCTTTTCGTTTTATCATTAGCCTATTTACTGAAACCATAATAAGATTTGGCATGCGCTAAAAGCATATTTTTCATTTGCTCTAGTGCAAAGCAATACAATCTATAGCTTAAAAAATGTTTTTGCTGTTTTAGTTGTCGCTTGCGCGAGCTCTTCAATATCCACCTGCATACAACGCGCAAGCGTTTTACAGACTTGCGGCAAATAAGCCGGTTCATTGCGCTTAGATTTCGGCATTGGCTCCATGTTGCGTGGCATTAGGTAGGGCGCATCGGTTTCGATCATTAAGCGATTAAGCGGGATGCGATCAACAATCGCTTGCAACTCTTTGCCGCGACGCTCATCACAAATCCAACCCGTTATGCCTATATGCAAATCCAGCGCTAAGTACTCGTCGAGTTCAACGCCACTACCGGTAAAACAATGTACTACCCCGTTTGTTAAATTAGGTCGATGTTTTTTTAAAACATCAATAAATGCCTGATGCGCATCGCGCTGATGCATAAAAACCGGTAACTTGGTTTCGACCGCTATTTCTAACTGAGCGTCATAACAGGATAGCTGCTCCGCTTCCGGGGAAAAGTTTCGATTATAATCTAGGCCACACTCGCCTACTGCCACCACCTTCTCGTGCTGACTAAGTTCTAGGATTTGCTGGTGAGTTGATTGATCAAAGTCTTTCGCATGATGTGGGTGCACCCCGGCGGTTGAATACATGCCATTTTGATGGCTAATACTTAATTTGGCCGCTTTAAGACTGTGTTCTAACGTAGTTCCAGTCACTATCATGTGACTGATGCCGGCCTGGGTGGCACGTTCAATCACCTCTGCTTGGTCTTTGCGGAATTGGCCGCTCGTTAAATTAACGCCAATATCAATTAATTCCATTTTTAATACCTCATTAAATTATTATTTCATATGCCTTCTCAGCAACTCAGAGCAATCTCTGAAATCGCCTTATTATTTTTTTCTAGTTTTACACTAGATCTTATGGGCGGCAATAATATCGGAAATTTACGCTACATAACAGATTTTATTTACCGTTTGCCAAACTATTACATTATTTTTGCGAACTTAATTGTTTTGTTGCAATCTACTGAATATCTCGTTTAAACTTTTAAACCCTAAGCTAAGCAGGAAGTAACTTATGCAACTTGGAAAACCAAGCAAAATACCTAGTGTCGATCAAGCATTACCAGGGCGCGAGACTGAAATGATGGTTTCGCAGAATCATTTCGTTAACGGCAATCCAATAAAAGGTGACTTTCCAGAGCAAATGGAAGCCGCCTTGCTTGGCCTTGGCTGCTTTTGGGGGGCGGAACGTAAATTTTGGGAAATCGAAGGCGTCTACTCGACTGCAGTCGGTTATTCGGCCGGACATACCAAGAATGCCAACTACGAAGAAGTCTGTAGCGGCATGACGGGTCACAACGAAGTTGTTCTCGTCATTTTTGATCCCAAGCAAGTCAGTTATCTTGATTTACTCAAAATTTTTTGGCAGTCCCATAATCCAACTCAAGGCATGCGCCAAGGCAACGACACGGGAACCCAGTATCGCTCCGGTATTTACACTTACTCAGACCAGCAAATGACACAGGCACGCGAAAGCAAACAAGTTTTCCAAAAAAATCTAAGCACGCAAAACTTGGATTCAATAACGACTGAAATTATAAAGGCGTCAAAATTTTTCTATGCAGAAGATTATCATCAGCAGTACCTAGCGAAAAATCCGAGGGGTTATTGTGGCTTAGGCGGCCTTGGAATTGACTTTTCTTCTGCCACATAATCCAGCAAAACACCTCGAAAGCTTGTCGCTGATGATCGCTTAGCACTAAATTATCTTATTGATTAATAAATCAATATTGCTCCAAACTGGGAAAACAAAAGCCGTGTTTCGCGTTACTACTATTTTAAGTTAATAAAAACAAACACCTACAGAATAATGTCCAATCTGGCGCCAGATCGCCCCAATTCGATGTCTATCTATTAACCAATAACGACTTATGATAATACTTGAGTCAATGGACTGAAAAATGGTTCAATATGCGCTTTCCGTGCGCCAGCTCCGGGATAAGATCCAGCTTGGCCCACCCAACATAACAGAATTCAGTAGCGATCCAGGTATCAGGTTTTAGGGGTTCTCAGCCGGAATAAATTCCGCCGCCCAAGCATGGATCCAACTAATTAGATTTTGAAATATTTAGGAGTTAAACATGTCTAAAAAACACCCTGTCATCGCAGTCACAGGTTCATCAGGTGCAGGCACCACAACAGTCAAAAATGCATTCGAGCATATTTTTCGTCGCGAAGGCATTAACCCTGTTGTTATTGAAGGCGATAGTTTTCACCGCTATAACCGCGTCGAAATGAAAGCCGCCATTGAAGATTTCGCTAAAGAGGGTAAAACTCTGAGCCACTTTGGTCCAGAAGGTAATTTATTCGATAAAATCGAAGAATTATTTAAAACTTATGGCGAAACTGGTTCTGGCAATAAACGTTACTATTTGCACAGTGATGAAGAAGCGAAACCTTATGGCCAGCAACCAGGTGAATTCACTCCTTGGGAAAAAATTCCAACTGGCAGTGATTTACTATTTTACGAAGGTTTACATGGCGGCATAGTTTCTGATGCGGTTAACGCCTCGCAATTTGTCGACTTACTCATTGGTGTCGTTCCGATCGTAAACTTAGAGTGGATTCAAAAAATTCACCGTGACTGTGCACAACGCGGTTATAGTGCTGAAGCGGTGACTGATACTATATTACGCCGGATGTCTGATTATGTTCACTGTATAACTCCACAATTTTCGCGTACTGATATTAACTTTCAACGCGTACCGACAGTTGATACCTCAAACCCGTTCATTGCCCGCGATATTCCAACACCGGATGAAAGTTTTGTGGTCATACGTTTTCGTAATCCAAAGAAAATCGGTGTCGATTTTCAATATTTACTGAGCATGATTCATGATTCGTTTATGTCTCGTCCGAATACAATCGTGGTACCGGGCAGCAAAATGGGATTCGTAATGGAGCTGATTTTGGCACCCATTATTACCCAAACGATTCTAGATAAAAGTAGTTAAGCAGTATTTTAGTAACATCAAATATTTGGCTGCTCGCCTAAATAGGGAGCAGCCAAATTTCTCAGTCGATCCCAATTCATAGAATATCCAATCCCAAAGCATCAAACCTGAAGCATCCAACTAGATATTTGCGCTTTATTTAATTCTTAAATATACTTAAGGAAGCTCCGAACAATTCGTCCCTAAATTGTCAGAGCACGAAAAGAAAAAAATACGATTTTTTCTTGTCTTACAAAATAAATCGCTTTTAGTATTGGAAAGTCAGCATGGATAGTTTTCAATTTGCAGTAGCTCTCGATAATAATTGGGAGAATTTAACTGAAGAATGCATTCGGCAAATTACTCCGCTTGCGCCCAACACAAACTTCGGATTTATCTATACCACAGACTATCTCGCGGACAAACTACCTAATATTATCCATTTATTAAAATCGAAAACTGGCATCGACCATTGGGTTGGAACAGTTGGCATTGGAATTTGTGCCGGAGATAGCGAAATCTATGGAACACCGGCAATTACCATTATGGTTAGTCATTTCGACGAAAATAATTACAAAATATTATCCTTGGCGGATAGTGGCTTAACTGAATTTATTGGCCAACAAACTGAATGGCTAAATCAAAATCAACAACATTTTGGCGTCATCCACGGCGATCCTCGATCGGCGGATACCAATGTGATTGTTAATCAAGTCAGCCGCTTTATTCCCAATAGTTACTTTGTCGGAGGATTAAGCTCGTCACAATCAACCTATCCACAGGTTGCAGGTCTAGTTTGTGACTCGAGCGTTTCCGGCGTCTTATTCAATGAAAAAATAAAAGTCCTGACCTCCATGACACAAGGCTGCTCGCCCATTAGTGAGCGTCATATCATTACTGAATGTGATCGCAATTTTATCTACAAAATAAATGACGAACCTGCCTTAGATGTATTTAAGCGTGATATTGGCGAAGTGTTATCACGTGATTTACAAAAAGTCGCTGGTTATATTTTTATTGGCTTACCAGTCGAACGCTTTGAAGGAAATGATTACAAGATCCGTAATCTGATGGGCATAGATATCAATAGCGATGTGCTCATCGTCGGTGATATAGTAGAAAAAGATCAAGTTATCCAATTTTGTAAACGCGACAATCAAACTGCCTGGCAAGATCATATTGACACCTTGATCACTTTAAAGAAAAGAATTACTTCGCCGATTAGGGGCGCTCTCTACTACAGCTGCCTAGGTCGAGGAAAGCACTTGTTTGGTGATGAATCTGTGATTTTCCGCTTGTCGGATTTTTTGCGAATGGCGAAATATCGCGTAATGAACTATTTGGCTATACTGGCGTGCTTACCTTATTTGTCTAAGAGCCCCTCTAAATCATTCAATTTGGTTTGTAATGCTTCCACACTATCGATAATCTGCAAAAAATTATTTCCGAAGTCAGTGAAATGATATTCTACTCGAGGTGGTGTTTCGGGATAAATTGTCTTATCCAAAATATTAAATTTAGTCAATTTTACGAGGCGCTCATTCAATACTTTTGTGGTAATACCGCTAATTAATTTTTGCATCGCCCCAGGTCGATTTGTTCCTTGGCGGATTGCAGCCATCACTGACAACGACCATTTACAGCCAATGATTGATTCCAACATCTGACCTACTTTAATTTTTTCATGAGCATCTTTTTTATTCACATTTATTTCGCTTTTTTTTCTTCATTAATTTCACCAATTTACACCATTAAGTACCTAAAGCACCAAATTGTGCTTACTTATATCACAATTCAGATTAGGTTTAAATACAGCCTGTTCTTAATCACACTAGAGGAGATTACTCATGAAGAAAACGATGACTTATTATCACGCCGGTTGTCCCGTTTGTCTTGAAGCCGAAGAAAACCTTCTTGATTTTGTTGACGGAAACCAATTTAGTATTGAAAAAATTCATCTAGGTGAGGACCATGAGTCTATCGCAAAAGCGGAATCGGCCGGCGTTAAATCCGTACCAGCCTTGGTTTTAGACGGTCAAGTGTTCCACATCAACTTTGGTGCAAATTTAAGTGATATAAAATAGCGTTAAAGTGAATCGTATTTTTTCGAAACATTAATTAATAAAACCCCGGTTTTTCCTCGGGAGCCTCTGTTTGATGAATTAATCAGAAGCTCCCAAGCGCAACAACCGGGATTTTATTTCAGTTCACAACCACCTGCGAACTTTAACTTCACAAGCCTTGCCTGCTCGTAA
>QIKQ01000193.1 GCA_003233075.1 Gammaproteobacteria bacterium | reverse complement strand
ACTATGTCGAGCCTTTCGACCGAGTGAAATCCAGTCAGAGTGTGCGATTGGGCCGTCGTAGCAGATGGGCTGTGAGAAATGCGGGCTAGGGCGGGTAGTTCGAAAGCTAAAGCTTTCTCACTACGACGCCCTTTAGAATCCCTACGGGCTTCATTAAGGATACATCGAACTTGCAACGCAAGTTCTAATAAGTTCACGACTCGCTGCACCTCAGAACCACCACCTTCGGTGTTTCATCAGGTACTTCCGAACTTACTTCGTAAGTTCAGGTCGCGCGGTGGGTTCACTCTGTCGATCTTGAGATTTTAGTCTTATAGCCAACATATGTTCACAAGGACCTAAATTAAGTTTATGACTAGCATAGTAATGACAAAAACAGCTCGCACTTATCATCCTGTTATTTTGATCTATCACTATCTCCGGCTGATACTCAATCGCTTTATCTCTAACGGTACCCGCGATGTGAAGCTGATTATTTAAATTATCCAAATTATCAATTTGTACGGAATTTTGACTGATAAAATAGCGTGCCTTGGCCTCAATTTCATCGGCAAAACGGTATTGTGATGCATCGATGTCTAAATCAAATAATTTGCGATAACGATATTTATTTTTATTGAAATCGTAAAAAACCAACCCTTCTTGAGCAAAACTTTGTAGTGCGCTGAGCACGACATCGTGTGGCATTTTTAACTTTTGGGATATAGACTCCGCAGTAGTTATCCTGTTTTCACTTACTTCTTTAAGAATACGCACTCGAGAAAAATCATCGACAGCCGCATTCGAATTTGGTCTTAATAAATCGATTGCCCCCTTACGAGTCCAATCACCCGCTATCCATGCACTTAATCCTAAGGTAAGATTTATCTCGCCCATACGAGCTAAGTAAAAAACGGGCGAAACAGAATCATACAAAAACACTGATAATTTTTCGATTTGAGGTACCAATCGGCTTAATAGTTTAATTTCTTCTCTGAGGACATGACGAATGTTTAATGACTTTGCTCCATCATAAACAGATAAACTACATTCTAATATTTTATTTTCTGGTTCAAGAATAATCTTAACTTTTTCACCCGGAATTAGCTCATAACGAATCGCACTGGCTTCCGTTAATTTTTTTCTTTTAGTCAAAAGGTAAGATAAATTATGTAAGTCTATTGGCTGCAAATCAATTTGAATAAATGATAAATTCATTGCTGTATTCATTTGCAATAAACCACGAATATAATCGCGTTCTGGAGGAATAGTGCCTAAATCTATGTGAGCCGAAACTGGATCTTCCTTATTGAGGCCCACGCTAATATGAGTTTGCTTATAGTCTCTAATTTTTTCGATTGCCTCACTGAAATTCGTGGAATATGAAAACATCGTGGTGCCGTATTTTTGATTTTTAATATTCTCCAATAAATCTACATCCACACTTAATCGACAATAGAGTTTCTGAGAGTAAGAAAAAGTCTCAAAAAATACTTCATCGCTATGTACACTCAACCATGGCTCCATAACTAAAAATTTTTCTAAATATTTTTGATACAAATAACGTAAATAGCGTTTCTGTGCTTTTTGATATGGCAGCAAACTGCGTTTATTTTCTTTCATGAATTTTTTTAATTCCGCCTTATTAGCGTCAAACTCGACATTATGAAGCTTTCTTGTTCTTCTCTTTAATAATTCACAGGCCAAATTATTCTGCCGCAACCAAGCTTCATAGCTATTGTTATTGCGTAATTGAAACGAGACATCAAAATTAACAATAGAATTAAATACCGCGAACGCTTCTCTAAATACAATTGGATTTTTTAAAATAGCGTTAATTTGCGGATTCTGGCCATTATTATCAGCAAGAATAAAGCGTAATAACGACTGCTTACTAGAATGAAGTAACTCTGTTTTGGTTTCGTGTTTCAAATCAAACGGCATTACTTACTCCTTTTGGCTTGCTCGCCGCTTCAAATACATTAACTCGCTTTAAAGGACTTTTAATATGCGGATAAAGAACTATTAATTCACTTAAAATCTCGATGATTCTTTCTCGGTCTGTGGCGACGCAAGTAAATAAATAATCGTTTAATATAGGCATAATAATCTCAGCTAATTTTTCATCCTTGCATGCTTGCTGCTGCAAAAAACCATATATTTTAGTTTTTAATTTTCTGCCTCGATTAACATGTGACAATACAGATCTAAAGTAAGGCACTAAGATTTCGATTCGGAATTCATTATTAGCTGCATAGGGCTCAAGAAAATTAGTGACAAACTCTTGAACATAAAGTGACGGATGCTGACTAAGCTTAACTAAATAATCAAGCCCCTGACCTTCCTGAAAAAAATCTAAAACGAGTTCGCATCCGTACTTCTGAACGTCTTTACGTTCACTATCGCAAATACTAATTAAAAAGTCCGGAGACCAATCTTTCTCATCAAAGTGATTTAAAAAATAGCGCATGCCAAATTGGCGAGTCTCTTGCCATTCAGACTCCAACAAACGAATTGAGTCATTGGCACTCATTTTTACCTCATCAACATTCTCTTCAAAGGCACTCCAAGCCCAACGCCTAACAGCATAAAGGCTATGCGATGCTAACTCAGTCCACTGCAATACACTAAATGAGCTAGGCAAACGTTTTTGCAATAATTGAGAACCGAGTTGTTTAATGGAACGAATTGAAGAATAAAGTAAACGCCATATTGTTTGTGTATCAGTCTTATAAATATACTGTGACAATTCTAATTTAACCAGTTGCAAAATTGTTTGTTCGTAGTTTTCGAATCTCGGCTTGGCGAACAATTGATTTAAAAATAAGGAGACCAGTTTTTCACCTAACTCTGGTGTATTCTCTGCCAAAGGAACCAAAACATGCCTAACAGTTTGTCTAATTTGCGCATGTTCTGACAAACAAAAAGAAGCCAGCATTTCTGCTTGCTTAATGAGTACCGATTGCGGTAATTGTTGAAAAAGTTTAATACCAACTTCGCGGACGTTTTCTGCCTTTGATTCAATTAAGGCGTGAAACACTTTGGCTGGTAAAAACTCCGCGGAAATACTATGATGAATTAATACCTCTCCCGCTACTGCTTGAACAGCGGAAATCGGATGATGTAACAACTGCTCAATACGTTTCATCTCTACACTATTCAGATACTCAGATAAGGCCTTATTAAGTACTAAACTTAAATCATTAATGATTTCCTGTTCTTCTTCTCGATTTTTTTCATTTCCCGCATCGAACTCATCTTGCAATGAAATTAAGTAATCAAAAATAATTTCAACCAACTTTAAGCTAGCCTTTTTATCTAAAGGTGTTTTAGATAATTGCGCCTGGCCCCATTGCCGCACATCGTGATAAACGTTAGTCAAAATCGCAAACATCTGTTCAGAATTAACTAATTGTTTTGCATTTTCCTCAAACTTACTTATTCCATACTGCCGCGCGGGCTGGTAAGTCGATTTAAGTAAGTTGGGTATCATCGAAATTGACTCAGATTTAGCGCTACGCTGCACAAGCATTTCTAAAGCAAAAGCAGCCGTCACTGAATAGGCACTACTCAGCAGTAAATTGAGATGCTGTTCGCTTAGCGAAACACAAAAAGATTCATTGTTATATAAGGCCACTGCAGCAAATCTTTGAACATGTTCACAGTGACATTCGTTTAAAAGCTTAAGCAATAACTCTGGTCGCTCATCCCATAGTTCGGGATAGGCTTCTAATCGTTGAAGAGAAGTAAAATCAGCTGAAAATTTCTCTTTATCGCTTTCTGCAGAATCTTGCCTGTCTAACCATGCTCGACGGCTTGGCGCCAGTTGAAATCGTTTACTGTTCGCAAATAATATTGCGTTAAACGCGAAATACGATGAAAAACGACCGTATCTTTTTTCGTCTACCACAACTTGTTGCCACTCACCGCTTTCTTCAGGTCGCCAATCTTTTACTTTAGAATATCGCTCTTGAATACCGTCTTTGTCACGATAAGGCATTAGAAAATTAGCGGCAAAGTCGACATACATTGATGGATTAGTTTTAACAACCTTTTTTAAGAATCGCCATGAACGCTTGCGTAAGTATTCTCTCGATTTCGCCGAATACGCTAATCGACAATCAGGCTTTTCAATTTCTTGCTCAAACGACACATATTCAAAACTACCCGGTAAACGAATAAATTCATATTCCCAGGAATTTTTACCATACGGCGAACTTGTTGTTTCAAGACGATATGTGAGTAAGCCATAAATTTCTGCATCAAAACGAAACTCCGCTACTTTAAACAATAATCGCAAAGCTTTAAAAAAATTGGCACTTAGGGGAATTTTTCGCAAAGCTCGTATTAATATCATTCGAGCATTCTTGTACTCACTGGCTACAATATAAAGATTGTAAAATAACTCTGATGCACCTTTGCCTTTTGTTTTTAATAATATACTGAAATGCTCATCGAGCAGTGCGAAGGCATTTTCGTGCTCTTTTTCGTCTATAGCTTCTTGCACGGGTTCTGGCAATGTTTTCTTTATTTTATTAATTAGCTTAATTTTTTGTTTGTCTGAGGAGACAGCGAGCATTGCTTCGAATGAAATTCGACTCACTAATTCTGATTCAGTTGATTTATGAAGTTTTTCCAAATGCGTGAATGAATTTGCATTTTTTAAGCGACCCAGTGACCAAGCAAGACAATAATTTAATAACTCATCATCGGAAATGAGTAAACCCTCTAAATCTTTGGAAAATTCAGCTAGCCCTAGCTCACCTATATGCCAAACCAGTCGTTTCAATTTTTCGCTATTATTTGATCGAATCAGTATATCGAAGCGTTGGCGCATGTCTTCGACCTGATCCCCACAAGAATCATAATCTTCTAAATTATTTATACCCTCTACATCATCAAACTCTTCTTCATAACCTAAACTCAACTTTTCGGTCATCGCTTTAATAAAGGCCGTTTCAGCAAGATCTAAATCTGGATCAGTTTTGCTTAATAGGGTCTCAATTCCTTTGTTCTGATCATCTTGTTCAATCAATACGCAGGAATAACTTGGCGATTCACCATCAATATTTTCAATTGAAATCACTAATTGGAAAACAGGTAAATGTTTGTCGTCTATAGGTATTAGTTTGACTTGTCTTAATAATTCCATTGAAGTCTCATACAGTTTAATTATTTTGCACTCTTTGCTGCAGCTATACAGTATTGCCATTATTTCTATTTTATGTCTAACTCGTCAAAAAAAGTCCGCTATTCTAAAATCAATACTCTCCAGCTGAATGTTTTCTGCCAAGACTAGTTTATCCAAGCAATCTATTGATTACAATTTAGAAGCTACTGCCCCTCAAACTGCTTAGATTTACATCAATTTTCGCGGAATTGAACCATTTAGATACTAGTTGCGACTACTAAAATAGCATTTTCACAAACATATTGATTATAATTTTTCGGAGGATTTATTTTATGGTCAAAAACTCTTCCAAAACTCACCCCTAGCCCGCATTTCTCACAGCCCGTCTACTGCGACGGCCAATTGCATACTATGACTCGTTTTCACTCGGTCCAAGCGCTCGAAAACGGTGGCTGAATATATTTGACTATGCCTGCGCACTTCTCGGTC
>QIKQ01000063.1 GCA_003233075.1 Gammaproteobacteria bacterium | reverse complement strand
TTGCATACTATGACTCGTTTTCACTCGGTCCAAGCGCTCGACATAGTGTCGACTATGCCTGCGCACTTGTCGGTTGCGAAAACGAGTCATAAGCATACCCTTGAACCGTCTCGCTACGAAGTGCTGTGAGAAAAGCGGGCTAGTGAGTTTAGATTGTAGGCAACACTGAGTTATTAGAATAATAGATTGATGGCTGTATTATTTAGGTTTTAGCTTTGTTCAATGGCCATTTTGCTTATTTCGACAGTATAGGCAAGAATAGACCAATAAGTAAAAGGAGCAGAAAAAATATCTGCCTTTAATAAAGGGCTTTTAGCCCCCAGTATTACATAAAGCTAGAAAAGTGAATGGTATGCTTAAACTGTATAGAGATTGGCGCGAAAATCGAATATTTCGGAAATCGACAATTACGGCTGAGCAGTGGCGTTTGGCCTTAAATTACATACCGATTTTAAAAAATCTAAGTGAAAATGAGCGCGAACGTTTGATCCGTTTAGCGACAATATTTATCTATAAAAAGAATTTTGTTGCAGCTCAGGATTTCACATTAACGATTGAAATGATTCAAATCATTGCCTTGCAAGCTTGCTTGCCCATTCTTAATTTGGGTTTCCATTGGTATGCAGGTTGGAGTAGCGTAATAGTATATCCGAGTACGTTCGTCACCAATCGTCCTATTATTGATGCCGCCGGTGTTGAACATTATAGCCGTGGGCATTTGAGTGGCGAAGCGTGGCAGCAAGGGCCAGTGTTACTCGCATGGACCGAGGTCGAAAACGCAGGTGATATTGACGGTGAAAACTTGGTGATACATGAATTTGCTCATAAATTAGATATGCGTAATGGCGATGCAAACGGTTTCCCGCCCTTACATAAGTCTATGTCACTTGATAATTGGAATCAATCGTTCAGACACGCTTACGAAGATTTGAGAAATAAAATAGAAAATGAAGAGCCAAGTTGCATAGATCACTATGCCGCGTCTGAGCCGGCCGAGTTTTTTGCGGTGTTGAGTGAAGTATTCTTCGAGCGGCCAGAGCTAATTATTTCTGACTATCCTCATGTTTATGAAAACTTAGCTGCGTTTTATAAGCAGGATACTTTGCAGCGTATGCAAAGTTAAGCATAACAGGCACTACCATTTATCATGTATTATTCAACTTAACAGTACTTTATTTGCTGATTTCGCTAGGTCAAATGGACTATTTTAATAATTTTTGACAATTAGCCGTTCACTCAGTGACTCAGTCATGGTAAATTTAAATCATTATTATCTATAATAAACATGTTAGAAAACTTTATTAAACCAAATTTAATTAGCATATTAAGTTATAGGGATTAAAATTTAAGGAATTGTATTATGAAGAAACTAGTTAGCATAATGTTGATGATTTTTGTGTACTCAACTTCAGCCCTTGCTGGTGATTTTAATTGGGTAGATAAAAAACGTCAGATAAAAATTTTTCAACGCAGCTCTGTTGTTTTGGACCGATTTACTTCGGCTCGCTATCCCGAGATCAAACGGACGATCACTTTGCAATTAGGTGATATCACTCGTCGCCAAGTGATGGTGCGCGTTAGTTTCAAGCGTGACGGCGATATTGTTAAAACTCGTTCACTGTCTCGCGGTGATGTTTTAAGGTTTAGGTTTCAAGACACAGTTTATGTACTTACCTTAGATAATCTTATTAACAAAGTAATCAAAAATGATTATGCTTATTTCAGTGTTGTAAAGTCGCGACCCGTTGCGACGCGCAGTTTGGAAACGTCACGATTTTAGGTTCAAGACGAAGCTAAATCAAACTCTATCATGTTGTGTTATTTGGCTTGATTAAATAACACGGGATGGTAAACTCTATTAGCATGAAATGCTGTAGCCCTCACGCCAATTCTACCAATCGCTTTTTTTCTTTTTTTGCGAAACGTTATCGTGCACGTTTTAGTAAAAAAGGCTTTGAAAAATCCCAACGACAGTTACTCGAAGGCATACTTCAAGCTCGTATCAGTGATAACTCCATATTAGAAATAGGTTGCGGTGTGGGCCATTTTCATCAGTCTCTGTTAGAGCGTGGGGCGAGTAATGCCATCGGGATCGATCTGGCTGCTGCCATGATCGAGCAGGCGGAAGATTGGGCTAAGCAACGTGGTTTGTCTACACGCAGCGAATACTACACGGGTGACTTTCAACACATCTATTCTGACATTCCAAACTTGGACATCACGATACTAGACAAGGTTATCTGTTGTGATCCAAATGCAGATCAATTATTAGAATCTTCTTTAAGCAAAACTAATAAAATCTATGCACTCACATTTCCCCGTAAACGTTGGTCGGTCAGTATTGGAATCGGTATTGCGGCATTATTGATGAAGCTATTTCTATCCAATTTTCGGCCCTATTTGCATGATCCAAAATTGATTGAAGAGAAAATCATTTCTCAGGGTTTTCGTAAACAATATGAAGCGAAGACTTTTGTCTGGCAGACACAAGTTTATGTTTGTGTCGACTGAGTTAGCTCAAGTCTAAAGTTGTTTTTCGAGTTCTTTCAATTCCTTCTCAGCAAAGTCTTGTCTTTCTTGGGCATCAGTCGCTTTTAAGCCCTTAGCGTGGTTTTGTAAATAGCCCTTGATTTCGGCTAACATACTTTCTAAATACTGAGCTTTCAGACTAAGTTTTGCTGTTTCTTGGTATTTATTCCATTGTTCTTCGACATACGCATAGTCACGTAGGTCTTTTTCTGATTCAGCTTTTTCATCCCAGATTTTACTTAAACTTTTCAGTTTGGGGTTGCTGGGAAAGGCCGCTAAGGAGTCATCCAGGTACGCTTTTACAGCATAGGCGTCGCTTAAATCTTCATTGGAAAAATAACGTTCTAATTCTTTTTCGGTATCTCCCAGAACGATGACTGCCATATGAGTACTCCAGAACAGACCTGATTGTGCATGTAACATAGTGCCGTCTGCAACTGCTTGGTCCAAGCTAAGCTCGTACATATCGGTTTTTGCGAGTGGTTTTACATTAAAATGAATTCGCCTAATATCTACCGTAGTTTGAATTGGTCGTAGTTCCAAAACTAGATTTTCTTCGTTAAAATCTTTCTTAAACACAATTAATGTTAAATCTTCATCAGCACGTAATACAGCAGGGACTTCTGCTAGATATTTGAAATTAACGAAATGATCTGGGTGATCATAGGGAGCTAGTTTGACGTAACCCGTTTTTGCTTTAACGTAAACTCCATAATGCTCAATGGTGTTTACGATTTTTGATTCGCCCATATAGCTATATCCTTATAATAGTGCCTAGTTAGACTATGCTTGTAATCCAAAATATTCATGAGAGCCGAATCGACTATTGGTCTAAAATCGGCTATTGGTCTAATAAGTGTAGCAAATTTTTACCACTATTCGAATTTGCTTTTGGAAATTGTTTGCGGGTATTATAATTCTACTAAATTAAATTAAAAGTAGCTAATGCAAAAACAACAACAATGGTTAGGCGTTGATACGGGTGGTACTTTTACCGATTTTGTTTTATATGATGGTACGCAGGTTCATATCCACAAAGTGCTGTCTACCCCCGAGGCTCCTGAAAAGGCAGTGATAGCAGGTTGTGAATATCTCGCTTTGAATTTCCCCTTGTTAGAGTTGGTGCATGGATCAACGGTAGCGACTAATGCAGTTTTAGAAGGCAAGGGTGTCAAAACTTTATATATCACTAATCAAGGTTTTGCCGATACTTTGAGTATCGGTCGACAGGCACGTGCCGAGATATATAATCTACAGCCTAGTTTGAGTACTCCTCCTGTACCTAAAGAGCTTTGTATTGAAGTGGGAGGGCGTTGTGACGCGCAAGGAAATTTATTGAGTCAACTCAGTGAAGCTGACCTCCAAGAAATTGACAAAATATTGCAAGCTGAGCGGCCGCAAGCAGTCGCTATCAATTTGTTATTTTCATTTATGAATGATGAAGTCGAACAAAAAATTAAGGCGCATTTACCGCAGGCATTATTTATATCGTGCTCATCTGAAGTACTTGCTGAATATCGCGAATACGAACGTGGCATTGCTACCTGGCTTAATGCTTGGATAGGCCCCCTGCTGCAAAAATATTTGTCTCGCTTGGAAGATAAGATTAAGCCTCATTCATTCAATGTGATGCAAAGCACGGGCGGCACCATAGGCGTTGTCCAAGCTGCTGATAATGCGGTTAATTTACTATTGTCAGGGCCTGCAGGAGGTTTGAAAGGCGCGCAATATATGGCTGGCTTAAGTGGCTATGATCGCATTATGACCTTCGATATGGGCGGTACGTCTACTGATGTCGCGCTAATAGATAAAGAGATCGTTCTAAGTCGTGAATCTTATATTGCATCTTATCCGGTTGCCGTGCCGATGGTGGATATGTTTACTATTGGTGCGGGTGGCGGATCGATTGCGCAAGTTGATCAAGCGGGCTTGTTGCAAGTTGGGCCAGAGTCGGCTGGCGCCCAACCCGGTCCAGCCTGTTATGCATTAGGTGGAAAACAAGCGACAGTCACTGATGCAAATTTGTTTTTAGGTCGCTTGCCAAGTTTGGTGGTATTAGCGGGTGGTCTGGAATTAGATGTTACGCAGGCAAATGTTGTACTAACGATACTAGCGAAACAGCTCGACATTAGTGTCTTAGAGGTGGCAAATGGGATTATTGACCTCGCCAATGAGCACATGGTACGCGCCTTAAGGGTGATCAGTGTCGAAAAGGGTTTTGACCCACAGGATTTTACGCTGGTCTCTTTTGGCGGCGCCGGTGGTTTGCATGTTTGTGCGCTCGCCGATGCGCTTGGAATGAAAACATGTCTTATACCAAAATACGCGGGGGTATTGTCAGCATTAGGGATGATAGTCTCACCTCAATCTCGAGAAATGTCTCAATCAATAATCAAACCATTGGCTCAAGTCTCGCTAGAAATAATAGAAAATAATTATAAAAAATTAGTTGATAAGGCCAAAGCTAGTTTTGCTAAAGATAATATTAAGACAAATCGTTTAGACATCACCTATAGTCTTGATCTGCGTTATTTAGGTCAATCCTATTATCTCAATATAAAATGGAATATCCAGATAAAGTCAGAGGCAGCTAAAAGTGAAATAGAAAAATTATTTCACCGTCAGCATGCAAGTCGTTTTGGTCACAGACTTGAACAAGAAATTGAATTAGTCAACCTAAGAGTTCATTTAACAGAGTATAAGAAAAAGTTTGAATTGGTTTCCATGACAAGGCCTAGTAATCGATCTCGAATTGATCGAAAGGGTGATCAGGATGAAATATTACTCATTGAAAGAGACCAAATTGGTGTTGCAGATATTATTGTTGGTCCGGCCATTATAACAGAGGCGGTAGCGACGAGTTATCTGGCGATGGGCTGGACAGCAACCATGGATGATCATGGTAATTTGATTTTAAGGCGAAACTAACTCTTCATATTGCGTGCTTCTAAGCAAAAGTTGGAGAGAATTGGAAGTATAATTTGAATGTTGCCCACGTTCTGTATATAGGCTGTAAGCAGCTAGCCCGCATTTCTCACAGCCCGTCTACTGCGACGGCCCAATTGCATACTATGACTCGTTTTCACTCGGTCCAAGCGCTCGACATAGT
>QIKQ01000353.1 GCA_003233075.1 Gammaproteobacteria bacterium | reverse complement strand
ATCAATGATTTACGTTAGGAGATTGCTTCAGCTGCTTTCGCAGCTTCGCAACGACGGGGAACGTAGAGGTCCGACCAAATCACTCGATTACGTTACACTTAGAAATAAAATATTTGTGGGACAGCAGTGGCCTACCTCCCCTCACTATACAAATTACGACTAAAGTACTAACGTAAATATTTAATTACCTTGTCAATATTCGCAATTTTCACATTAGTAATTTTATCTACTTTATAGACGCTAGCGCATATACTCGAATACATAGATCGAAATTTAACTTTTAAAAAATGCTTGCGTTTTTCCGCTGACTTAGAATAGAGGCCGCCGCTTTTATCATTTGCAATCATCTTGAGTACCTTTTCGAATGCCAAGCCTCTCTTCTTTTTACTATCATTTGAATTTCGACGTAAATAATAGTTTTCGAAAAAGAACGTTAAGCGTCTATGATCCCAGCTGGCATAACGCTTAATACATTTATTTCGTTCTCCTAATTGCCCTTGTGTTTTAACCCTGAATTTTCCAAACTTTCCTAATTCCAATTTTTTTTCTCTTTTTAGTTCGATAATTACTCTTTGTGTACTGCAAATTTTTCTAACTAACTTTGAACGTCCCTGTTCTCTACTAGCCTCTAAATAGAATTTCATTTCCTCACTGCTAGTTGGACAGCCGCTATCATTTCGTATCGCGTTATTTTTAAGTAATAATTGCGCTACTTTCTGCGTATAATTTTTACTAACAAATTGAGTGAACTCTTTGCCGCTCAATTTCATGCCACCTTTAATATAAAGGCTAATTGCCTGTAAATCTGCCCTCACGAGCGACTCATTAAATGCATTGTAGCTCCAGCTTAAACCCATGTTTGCCAATTCTTTCCTGGGATTTGTACTTATTTCTTTTTTGACATTGTCAATTTTCTTATCAATTGATTTAGTCGATTTCTCAATAGACTTTGTCGATTTAGCAATCTCAGTAACTTGAATTTCAATAAAACCTAATGAAGATTGTAGTTCCTTTACGCCTTTAAAAGACGCGCTGAGCAGGCCATTTTGTTTAGAATCAGGCGCCTGAATTTGTACACTAAATAAGATAAGAGACAAAGCCAAACACATAACTGAAAAATAAGAAAGCACGGACAAATTATCGTTCCATCGTCCCAACATAAAACGAATTATGGCAAGTACCAATAATCCTACAAGAGATGCCATCAAAACATAACTGGAGATGGGAGCAATTGGCTGCGCCAAATCTGCGACTGTTAAAAGTGCACCTGCTAAAGCCAGAGCTTTACCTGATTTAACTACTAAACTATTCATCACTGCTTCCTTACGTTATTGTTTTTTGAAGACACTGTACTACTATGTGGTTTTATAAATACTTACTAATAAAATGCTACATGAATTAAATGCTAGCTTCAATATGAAAATTTTTAATATAATTATTTTAAAAATAAATGCATCCAATATCGATTGACATTCGTACTATTTAATTGGGTAAAAATATCTAAACGCACCGCGATCAATTTATTAAAGAATACAATGCTTAAAAGCTAGGCTCGCCCTCAAAACAGAATAACAATTTATCGAACTAGCCATCTCTATTCTCAGCACCAAGGTCTTCAGCCTATAAATCACCATAATAAACACTTGACATAGTCCTAATTAGGACTATTATTGCACTAACTAGAACTAGCAAAGTAAAACCCATGACAATCACTGCATCGAATGCTGCAAAACAAACCTTTATCCCCCTTGCTCGGGCTCTCGCAAGAGCTTATCAGGCGTTTGCAAGCTATGATGCAGCCGGCTATCAAAACAGCGACCTAACCGTATCTCAGGCAGATGTCTTATTTACCCTGGGAAATACTGCAGGCTTAACATTTACAGAAATTGGCGATTTAACATTAATCACAAAAGGCACTCTCACCGGAGTGGTAGATCGAATGTCAAGCAAAGGTCTAGTAAAACGCTTAGCAATTACTAGCGACCGACGTTATACCAAAGTAGTTTTGACGACAAAGGGCAACAAACTTTTTGCTATTGAGTTTCCACGCCAAATCGAATATTTGAAAAAACGATTTGACAAAATTGATGACAATACTCGTCAACAAGCAATTACTATTTTGAATAAATTAGTAGATAGTTTCGATTAAATTATTTTGGATTAATAGTACTTATTAGTACTGTATATTCAAACTCAAGGAGTTAACTATGAATACAAAACAAACAGATCTCGCGATCTTAATTTTACGATCTAGTTTAGGAATAATGTTTATCGCCCATGCCTTTCTAAAAATATTTGTATTTACTCTACCCGGTACTGCGCAGTTCTTTAGCTCGGTAGGCTTTCCGGCCTGGAGCGCTTATCTCGTTACGGTAATGGAACTAGTAGGAGGTATCTTATTATTAGCTGGCATCTACACCCGACATGTAGCAATACTTATGATACCCATTTTACTAGGAGCCTTTTATGTTCACTCTGGCAATGGCTGGGTATTCTCAGCCAAAAATGGTGGCTGGGAATACATTGCCTTTTTGATAGCAGCGACCGTGGTTCAAGCCTTATTAGGCTCAGGCAAGTACACAATTCAATCATTCATTAAGCCAGCTTCAAAAAGCGCTTAAGTTTAATATTTCAGCTCTCAAATGAGCTCGCAGTATTTGCGAGCTTTTTTTCCACTAACAGTGAACAAATTTCCACATGTTTTCTTCAAGCTCTTTAAATGCTTGATCTTGATCTACAACGAAACAAGTTTTTTTGCCATTCCTGCCGAGCAAAATTACATAAGTACGACCATTTTCAGTTTCTTGATACTCAACTCTGCTTCCGCTTTTAAGCCTAACATTTCTTAGTAAACCAGTGCTTGCCTTATAAAATTTCGAATTACGCCCTTCGTTCAAGAAGTTATTTTTAGGCGAGTTGCTTTCTTGTTTAAAACTATTCTCTCTTACCGAGCTCAATATGTTTTCTTGGGAAAATGGACTGGGTTTTTGCTCTTTATGTAATTTTTTCTTAAGCCTAGTCTTGGGTTTTTGAATAGTGTTTTTTTTATTCTTAATTTTATAATCAGAGACTATTTTTAAATCCAGCTTGCGAAGGATCTGTTTCGATTTAGTTAGTTTTTCAGTTTCTTGCTTACTTACTGGTATGATCAATAGTAATAAATGCAAACAAAATGATATTATTAATGCAAGCAGGAGTACAATGTTCGGCTTTGCCTCTTGCTTGTTTTCATTTACGTAAAAAAAGCTTGCCATGAATCTAGTTACTCATTACTCATCTACTTTTCTACTGTATATTCAAGCAAATCACCAGGCTGGCAATTTAAATGCTTACAAATACTTTCAAGCGTCGAAAAGCGTATGGCCTTGGCCTTGCCTGTTTTTAATATGGATAGATTCTGCTCAGTAATACCAATGAGCTGAGCCAAATCACATGACTTCATTTTGCGCTTTGCCAACATCACATCCAAATTAATTATAACTGTCACGTGTTTAACACCTTTTTCCTATATTACTTTCGCATGATCTTCATTTAATTCATAACCAAGCTGCATCACTTTAGCAATCGCCAGCAAAACCACACCTAACAATAATGAAGTTAAATTAAGAAATTCGAACTGCACTATCAGCAATCTTTGCCCAAGCGGATTATCAAGTGTTAATGCCATGCTTATCAAAGGCGTATATATCATCATGGCGAAGAACCAGTAAATGAGTACTTTACCGAGAGTTCGAATACAAGCGACATTTGTTTTACCAAAAACGGTACCGCGTTCATATAAAGCAAACAAATTGGTCATAGCGTATAAACCGACCATCACTATCGCGAGCGGAATTAAGCTTACACAAAAGCCAAGTATCTGGGCTAACCAAGCTAGGGGCTGATTAATTTCGACAGGAAAACCAGTTAACATAACCGCAGGCAATTTGTTTATAAAAGTCCAAAAAAGGATAGGTTCAAGAGGTGCTGCAATTAAAATAACTAGAAATAGGTAGCGCAGACGTCTGCTGAGCCGGTGTAGAGATAGAGATTGAGTCATTATGAGTTCCCTTATAAGCAAGCCTGAAACCATAATACCTAATTATTTATCGTTTATCAATAATTTTTTATTGTTAATCGATATTTTTAGTTGACTTACAACAAGAGACTTCGATTTTGTTAATTCCTCACTCCTGAAGCTATTCGTATACAACAATCAAATGAGCTTAGGTCAACACACTATTTTTAAATTTCTCGAAAGACTCCAGCTTGCGTATACATTTTGCCAAACAACACATGAATTATATCGATACGAATACGAAATTGGTTCTCGCCTTCATTGAAATGCGTTAAAAAAGTTTTACCAGGCGAGAATATTCCTGGAAGTGGAATTCGAAATAAACCGATATCCCAAAAGTAACCATCGCTTTCGAAATGCAAATTGCCGTCTTTTTCAGAAACAAGTAGCTTCATTCCTAAGCCCTTGCCCACGTACTCTAGAACTTCACCCTTATTACTTTCCTTCATATACGAGGTAAACTGAATTGGCTTTCGATTATTAAGTTTATAAGTTCTTTGTTTGAATATGTATGGGCAATTTGGTTTTGAGTAAACTTTAATGTCAACTGGAAAGTCGGCATCGTTATAGGGCATTAAGGCACCCTTGATCAGAGGCTTAGTCATATAACCGAGAACCTTACCCCAAAAAGAACAACTAAGTTCAGATAAAGTGCCTGTATATTCTAACGGCTTATTCACTGAGGGGTTTTTATCAAATCGACGCTGTATATCCGGATGCAACAAACCCCAGCGCTCTGCCAATATTTTTTTGAAAAGTTCACCTTCTGAAGGAATGTTCTTTGTCATTTTAGCGCCTTAACTTTTAGCCAATATTTAATCTTAAACATATCAACACTCTTATTCAATATACTCGGCAGAAACAGTTTGCTTGAAACCTCTACCAATATATCTATGATCGGCTTTTCCGCAAGCCCAGGAACTGAGGCGCCCTTAAGCTTCAGACCAAACCGCAAATTCATTCTCGCTAGGATCTCTAAAATGAAATCTTTGACCACCAGGAAATGAAAATATTGGTTTCACTATTTTACCACCCGCTTTTTCAATTTTTAATTGAGTCGCATCAATGTCCTGACTATAAAAGACAATGAGTGCACTGCCCTGAGCTATTGATACAGAATTTTTTGATTTATAAAACCCACCTTCAACTCCTGCGTCCGAAAATGCACAATACTCATCGCCATAGTCAATAAAAGTCCAAGCAAAAACTTGACTAAAAAACTCTTTGCTTGCATTCATTTCTTTGACTGGTAGTTCTAAATAATTTATTTTTTCATGCTCATGCATAATTAATCCTTCTTTTATTGAATTTGATTTTTTCGAATTTGGTCAAAATTTTAATTTGCTACTAGTGAAAGCCCTCGTTATAGATTCGTAATTTACAACATACTTCCTAATAAAATCCCTTCTAATTGAGAGCCCTCGATAATAAAAAGTTAGCGCTCTATAGTGTGAATCTTTTTAATGTAGCTTTCCACTGCGGGAATACAGTACATGTGCAATCACAGCTGTCCCGCTTAATATGAAAATATTTCATGAAACCTAGCTAAATAGGACTAAATTGATAGAGTTACTATTTGAGACATGAAATCGGTCTA
>QIKQ01000368.1 GCA_003233075.1 Gammaproteobacteria bacterium | reverse complement strand
AAATGATCAAAAAAGTATTTATTAAAACGCATGGTTGCCAGATGAATGAGTATGATTCCCAAAAAATGGAAGATGTGCTGGCGGAAAAGTGTGGCTATTTTCCAACTTCATCTGAGGTGGACGCTGATTTATTGCTGTTAAATACCTGCTCAATTCGAGAAAAAGCACAGGAAAAGGTCTTTTCTCAACTAGGTCGATGGCGAGCATTAAAAGAAAAGAAGCCGAATCTTATTATTGGTGTCGGCGGTTGCGTCGCTAGCCAAGAAGGCGAGGCAATTCGGCAGCGTGCAGCCTATGTTGATTTGATTTTTGGGCCGCAAACATTACATCGCTTACCTAAGATGCTTAGTGAATTAAACATTAACCATAAAGCAGTAATTGACATTAGTTTCCCAGAAATAGAGAAATTTGATTACTTGCCAGAACCTAAGGCAGATGGTCCTACTGCCTTTGTTTCCATTATGGAAGGTTGTAGTAAGTATTGTACTTTTTGTGTAGTACCTTATACACGTGGCGAGGAGGTGAGTCGGCCACTGGATGACATTATTGCCGAGATCGTTTTACTTGCAGCTAAAGGTGTTAAAGAAATTAATTTGTTGGGTCAAAATGTTAATGCTTATCAAGGTGAGTTAGAAGGCGAACAAGATGATGGCGGTTTAGCTGATTTAGCACTGCTGATTAATTACGTTGCTGCTATTGGTGGCATAGAGCGTGTGCGCTACACCACCTCTCATCCGGCAGAATTTAGTGAAAACTTAGTGAATGTCTATTCAGAAGTACCAGAACTAGTTAATCATTTACATCTACCTGTACAATCAGGATCAAATCGAATTTTGAAGTTAATGAAACGCAATCATTCTATTGAGGACTATATCAAGAAAATTAGTAAAATTAGACAACAGCGTCCTGAGATTAGCCTGTCATCTGATTTTATAATAGGCTTTCCAGGTGAAACAGATGAAGATTTTGAGCAAACTATGGCTTTAATCGAGAACATTGGTTTTGACCATTCGTTTAGCTTTATTTACAGCCCTAGACCTGGGACTCCAGCAGCAGAGTTGCCCGATGAAATACCCATGGACGTAAAACGAAAGCGCTTGGCTAGGCTGCAAAGTAGAATAAGCGAAATGGCGACGCAAATCAGCCGTCGTATGGTAGGCACAGAACAACGCATACTAATTGACAGGCCATCTAGGAAAAACCCTGCCGAAGTTGCGGGTAGGACGGAAAATAACCGTGTCGTTAATATCAAGGGTTCAGAGGCTCTTATTGGTCAATTTGCGACTGTGTTGATTACCGAAGCTCTTCCTAATAGTTTGCGAGGACAATTAGTTGCCGAATCTGTATCAGAATTGGGCTGATTTATTGTTAGTAAACAAGCGTCTAGAAAAGGTCAAAAAATGTCCTGGATTTGCTAGAAATTATTATGCACAATAGCTCTTGCGAGCTGACCAAACATCGATCATACTTAATAATATGAACAACTTACCTATATTTCTAACTAAACTTTTGGGGTTGACCATTTTAATAAATGGACTCTGAACATACCCCTGCCTCCTTAGAATTCATGATGGAACCGGCTGACAATACGCGGCTGGCGAATTTGTGTGGTCAATTCGATGAACATCTGCGTTTAGTGGAGAGACGCTTAGGTGTGGAGATTAATAGTTGGGGCGGCCGTTTTCAAGTGATTGGTGAAAAGGTTTCAGCGCAAACAGCGGGAAATATTCTAAGCAATTTGTATCGCGCAACAGAGAGTAGCGTTTTATCCCCAAGAGAAGTTCATTTACATTTGCAAGAGTCAGGTAATGATAGTGA
Source organism: Gammaproteobacteria bacterium (assembly GCA_003233075.1). GTDB lineage: Bacteria > Pseudomonadota > Gammaproteobacteria > SZUA-21 > SZUA-21 > SZUA-41. The sequence goes on along the minus strand of QIKQ01000368.1, from coordinate 4,639 downwards.
CTATTTGGCAAAAAATAAGGATGCGAGTTGGGACCGAAATCAAATTTTTATTAAAACTCGCAAGACAACGGTTAAGAGCAGGGGTATAAATCAATATAATTATTTAAAAAATATTCAAAACTACGATTTGAATTTTGGAATTGGTCCTGCTGGAACAGGTAAAACCTACCTAGCTGTGCTTTGTGCCGTTGATGAATTAGAAAAAGAACAAGTTCGCAGAATAGTTTTAACTCGCCCAGCAGTCGAGGCGGGAGAAAGATTGGGTTTTTTACCTGGTGATTTGGCTCAAAAAATTGATCCTTATTTACGACCTTTATATGACGCCTTGTACGAAATGTTAGGTTTTGAGCGGGTCGCAAAATTAGTTGAGAGAAATGTAATTGAGATTGCGCCGCTCGCTTATATGCGAGGTCGGACTTTAAATGAATCCTATATTATCTTAGATGAAGCGCAAAATACAACCTTAGAACAAATGAAAATGTTTTTAACGCGAATTGGCTTTGGATCAAAAGTGGTTGTTACTGGTGATATCACTCAAATAGATTTACCGGCGAATCACAACTCAGGCTTGCGTCATGTTATTAAAGTATTAAAAGATATTGATGATATTAGCTTTACTTTTTTTACCCCAAAAGATGTCGTTAGACATACTTTGGTGCAAAAAATAGTAACTGCCTACGATCAATTCGAAAATGAATCGAAGTAAACAAACACACGCAATGTATTTGAGCATGCCGCAAGCAAAATACAGATTGGCCATTGATATTAGTTTAGCGACTAATTATTCGAACATGCCTCCTGAATCTAAACTTAAATCAACTTTAGTTGCGATTGGCGATAATTTTTTTGAGCGAGGCCTATTTGAGCAAACTCATTTTAAAGATTTTGCGGAATTATCCCTGCGACTAGTTGATGCGGAAGAAATTCAACAGCTCAATAAAACCTATAGAGGCAAGAACAAGCCAACAAACGTGCTGTCTTTTCCTGTCGGGCAGGGTTTTAATCCCGAGCATTTGTTAGGTGATTTAGTGATATGTGCAGAAATAGTGGCGGATGAGGCGCATTCTGCAAATCTAGCCTTAGAAGCACATTGGACACATATGTTAGTGCATGGTGTATTGCATTTACTGGGATTTGATCATGAGAGTAACGACCAAGCAGAGGAAATGGAAGGTTTGGAAGTTGCACTTTTAGAACAATTAGGCTTTAGTTCGCCTTATTGTATTTCTTCGTAACAGAATGGAGGTTAGCTAAAGCTAATGGCTGAGGAAGCACACAGTAGCAACGGTCTCGCACAAGTGTCGTGGTTTGAAAAATTACGTCATGCCTTTACTGCGGAACCTAAGGATCGAGACCATCTAGTTGAAATATTAAGAGAAGCACAAAAACGGAGTTTGTTCGATGCCGATGCCTTAGCGATGATCGAAGGCGTATTTCAGGTTTCTGAAATGCAAGTACGTGACATTATGATTCCTAGATCACAAGTAGTTGTTCTTGAGCGCGAATTAACAATTGACAAAATGATGCGTGTCATAATTGACTCCGGTCATTCACGATTTCCAGTGATCGGTGATAGTCGAGACGAAGTTCTTGGAATCTTACTTGCAAAAGATATGCTTGGAATTAACAATGATGTCGAAGAAAATCAGGCTAATGCAGTTAGAGATATGCTGCGCCGTGCAGTTCATGTTCCAGAAAGCAAGCGATTAAATGTTTTACTTAAAGAATTTCGTTCTAGTCGAAATCATATGGCCATTGTTGTTGATGAGTACGGTGGGGTATCCGGTATTGTTACTATTGAGGACGTACTTGAACAAATAGTTGGTGAAATAGAAGATGAGCATGATGTTGAAGAAGAGAGTTATATTCTTGAGCATGATGATGCGGAATATACAGTTAAAGCGTTGACGCCTATTGAGGATTTTAACGAGCATTTTAAGACTAAATTTAGTGATGACGAATTTGATACTATCGGTGGTTTATTATTAAATAAGCTCGGCCACCTACCTAAGCGAAATGAAGAAGTAAAAATCAATGAATTGTTATTCAGAGTATTGCGAGCTGATAATAGACGAATTCATTTACTTCAAGTAAGTAAAATAGCTAAAACTGAATCGCTGGAAGAATAATCTAGATTTAGCTCAACGATGATAGTGACTTGAAATACGCCTTAAGGAATCGCTTGTTGCGAGGTTTGCTCGCAGAACGCTCCGAAGCGATCCGCCAAAGCGTTGTGAGCAAGCTAAGCTTGGGAATTGATCTCCTTAATTCAATCTCGTGATCACTGCTTCTTAATTGCATTCCAAGCTAAATAATTGAGTTATGAATATCCCGCGCATCCTACGGATGCTCTGGACGCTAAGGTGGATTGCATCATCTGCTGATGCAGTCGCGCAACGACGGGGAGCTTCGAATGCGATATTATCGGTTGCTTATTTTGTTTAGTAAATGCGACTATTAAGCATCAAGGTAAAAAGTTAATGAGACAACAGTGATAGATACTAATGAAGTTTAAAATTGTCATTCCTTATATAAAATTGTTTTTTTTAGGCGCTTTATTTGTTTACGCCTTTTCACCATTTAATAATTACTTTTTGGCTTTTTTTTTATTGCCAGTATTGTTATTTTCTTATGAAAAGCAAGATGGTCGTTCATTGTTCTTAATGAGTTGGGCGATGTTCAGTGGTTTTTTTACAGCGATTGTTTATTGGTTGTATTTCAGTTTGCATGTTTATGCTCATGCGGGGCTTTTTCCGGTTCTTCTAGCCATTCTAGGTTTTTCCTGTTATTTAGCATTATTTCCTGCACTCAGCGTCAGTTTGGCTCAACGATCGGCTTCACTTAATTCCAAGCTTGGTTTGTTTGTGGCTTTACCAGCTTATTTTGTTATTTTTGAATGGTTACGCGGCTGGTTATTTACCGGCTTTCCGTGGGCAGCACTAGGTTATAGCCAAACAGAATCTATTTTTGGACAAACGGCAAGTCTGTTTGGTGTGTATGGTTTATCTGCGTTAACGTTAATTGCCGGCTCTACAATCTATTTATTATTTAAAAATCATGTAAAGCAGTTTTGGATTTTATTCGCTACTATTTTCTGCCTCGGTTTATTTTCCTGGTGGTATCTAACAATGGCTTTATGTTTCGGCGTAGTGGCGAGCTTTCTTTGGAAAAGGCAATATCTAGTACTAGCAATACCAGGACTGATGGTTTTTGCTTTGTTAGCAAGCTTTATCCCTTGGACTAAGCCGATAAAGGAAAGCAAGCTTAAGCTCGCCTTGTTACAAGGCAGCATTAACCAGGCTGAAAAATGGCTAAAACCTAAAAAATCCATTAACCGTTACATGGATCTAACTAGCCAAGTTTTTATTGGCACACTAGGTGAAAAAAATAATAAGCCAGATGTAATTATTTGGCCCGAGACTGCAATTCCTAAATATTACAGTGAAGTGAAGAAAACGGTATTCAAGCAATTGCAAAGTCTTGCTATTGCAAGCAAAACAGATTTTATCGTCGGCATTACTGTCGATGGTTCTAATTTGCCAAAAGGCACGGCAGACAGAGCTTATAATAGCGTGATAAAGATAGGTTCAGAGTTACAATTTTACAGTAAAATTCGCTTGGTTCCTTATGGAGAATACTCGCCTTTTCGGGAAAGTTTAGCTGGCTTTTATAAGCTGTTTTCGATAGACATGAGTAATTTCAAAAAGGGAGAGCCTGATCAGGCATTGCTCACTGTAAAAAATCATCCTATTGGCGTATTCATGATTTACAGACGAAGTAAAGAGAGTCTTGCCTCGAGCTCGATTTTTACTTAACTTAAGTAATAATGCCTGGTTTTATGATCCGAAAAAACATAATCCTAAGCAAAGTTTAAATCAATTTAACGCCTGGATAAACGATTCAACTGAAGCGTATCAGCAAATTCAAATGGCACAGATGCGGGCTATCGAATCTGGCCGAGAGGTTGTCAGTGTCACCAATGATGGTCTTACTGCTTTTATTAATCATAAAGGCAAGCTTACCAAAAAATTAAAACGTTACACTGTTGGGATTTTGGAGGTAGAATTGCGCCAAGGCAGTACTCTTTATATTCTGCTGGGCAATTATTTTATTTTATCTTTGGCAGTGCTTGGTCTTATTGTGGTAACAGCGATAACAAAACGGCAGAGTAAACCCCATCGCGCATAAAATATTGGATTCAGGACTATTTTGATCGAGTATTAAGATAGTGACGACTATTGTTGTTTTGCGGCAGCCCAATCGAAAATGTTTGAGGTGTCTCGCTTTGAGTTGCTGTGAGAATTATTGTTTTATTTGTAGAGACAAGGCATGCCTCACTGCTGTCCCACAGTTAACCGCGTACTTAATATAGGAAGGACGATCTCAATATCTGCTCCTGCGTTGCTCTACCTCCTGCATCCCTGCAGTCGTAAAGAGCCGGGCTACAGATCCCTCAAAATTATAATAAGCAACACTGCTGTCCCGTTAACTTTTTTATCTCAATGCTTAATAGTCGCATTCACTAAACAAAATAATCGACCGATAATATCGCGTTCGAAGTTTCCCGTCGTTGCGAGACTGCGTAAGCAGATGACGCAATCTCCTAACGTAAGTCATTGTAGTTGGAGATTGCTTCGGT
>QIKQ01000124.1 GCA_003233075.1 Gammaproteobacteria bacterium | reverse complement strand
ATGTCTTATTGAATCTAAATAGTCCAAATTTAATTATTACGCCCCATGTTGCTTGGGCAAGTCGCGAGTCTAGGCAGCGACTGCTTGATCAGCTTGCATCAAATATAAAAAGTTTTATGGCTGGCAACCTTATAAATAAAATTATTTAAAAGTACAGTTTTACGAATCTAATTTTCAGCCAAATGTTAATTTAATTTATCATTCTTGGCGACAGCATTAGAAAGTTCTATATAACTGCTTTACTAAATATTGCAAAATCTATAAATTACTAGGTGATATTTATTTTTTGAGGTTATTTATGACTCTACTTGTCATTGGGCTTATCATTTTTATATCTATCCATATGTTGCCTAGTTTCGTTGGCTTGCGTACTAATTTGGTTGAGCGTCTTGGTGAAGTGCCATATAAAGGCTTATTTTCTTTAATATCCTTGGCGGGCATAATCATTATTGTCATGGGAAAATCTCGCGCTGAGTTTCAAGCAATCTGGGATCCACCACCTTTCACTAGGCACCTGGCGATGACAATGATGTTGCTTGCCTTAATCATGTTTGTTGCTGCCGATATAAAGTCTAACGTAAAGCGTTATATCCGTCATCCAATGTTGTGGGGCGTAATAATATGGTCGAGTGCTCATTTGCTTGCGAATGGTGATCTTGCTTCAATTGTCCTATTTGGGGGTGCATTGTTTTTCGCATTGACGAACATGTTTAGTGCCAAAAGTCGCAGTGCAACAAAACAAGAGATAAAGTTTCCTATTTCCAAAGATCTCATTATGCTTGGGGTCACAACTGTTGCGTATGTTGGTATTTTATTTCTGCATCCGCATTTATTTGGCCCGAAATTAATATAATTAATTGAGTGTTTTATCATGATTAGACAAGCTAGAATAAGTGATGCGGAACAAATTTGCGCGATATATAATTATTACATTGAAAATTCAATCGTCACTTTTGAAGAAGAGTTTGTTAGCATTAGTGAAATGCAAGAGCGTATTAGTTCTGCCTCAGAAAAATATCCCTGGCTTGTATTCGATTCGCAAGGTTCATTAGGCGGATACGCCTATGCCAGTGCTTGGCAATCAAGGTGCTCCTATCGTTTTGCAGTAGAGTCTTCAGTTTACATCGCTCCTAATTATACTAGGCAGGGCATAGGAGAGTCTTTATATTTAGATCTCATCAGAAAATTAAAAAATACTTCTTGCCACTGTATAATTGCAGGAATGTCACTGCCAAACGAGTCTAGTCTCGCTTTACATCAGAAGTTGGGTTTTAAAAAAATTGGCCAATTTGAGCAAGTGGGCTGGAAATTTAAGAAATGGATTGATGTGGCATATTGGGAGCTACTTTTGTAATGATAAAAAATCTTGAATGGAATTTGTGCTAATATCATTGATTGGATTTTCTTAAATCGAGTTTTATAAAAAATTAAGAAAATATTATCAAAACCGACAATTTGTAGACGGAACTATTATGCGTAAATTTAGTGTTCTTAAAAGTCTTTTTTGGTCTTTTGTCTTGAGTGTCGCCATTGGCGTATACGCAGTTGAATCCAAGATAGTTAGCTATATACCAATGGAGTTATGGCCTGAAATCACCAAAGAACATAAGATTAACGAGAATGCTTTTCAAAATGATTCGCCACTCAGAGCGATAAAACTTCGATTGGATAGAGTGAAAGGCACTAACTTAAGTTACTCGGAAGTAAGAGAGAAAGTTTCGGATGTCGATTTGGTTTTATACGCCGCCAAAAATCCACAATTTATTAGGGATTTTTTTATTCCTCTAGGAATCGCCTGGCTTGTGCTTGCGCCTATTTTTTTGATAATGGGATATTTGATTGCGGATTATTATCGAAATAAAAACTGACCATGGTTTGAATTATTAAAAAGAGAGTTTATAAACTTAGTAGTAGCTAAACATAGGACTAAATATGACGATTGATGCAAAAAACAGTGTTACAAGTGAAACGACAGCAATTTGGGAAAATCATATTGTGGTCCCGGATACACCTGAAGGGTTTACGTTAAGGACGACCTATCCAACAAATGCAGATGGCGTTGAAGTAATGCTAGAACGTTGGGAGAAAGGTTCGGCGGAGCCGCCGCATTCACATCCTGGTGATGATATGACTATCGTGGTAGAGGGGAAAATGACAATTCAATTCTTTCGGAAATCGGCAGATGGCTTAATTGCCGATGGCGAAGAATTAGTATTAATGTCGGGTGATACGGGATATATCGGGCGAATTCATGATGCTAAATATGTAGAAGACTGTAAGTTGGTGTATGTGCACGATAAAGCATTTGGTTTTATTGCTGAGAGCTAAAATGAAAAACTGGGTCACTTATAATGAATAAAGTTCCAATTAGATCTGGCAATGAGTTTATTGATTGGTTATTCGATTTTTGTGTAAAAATTCTTATCTGGTTGGCTGATTTATTTGGTGTAAGTTACCATACAATTAATATTTGGATTTTCTGTGTCATATGGCCGATTTTTACAATTATTTTAATAGTGATCATTTTTAGGCAGCGAAAGAAAATTAGAGAGTTGGGGAATTAATGATGAGACATGAAACTAAGAAGCTTTCGTCGTAGCGTACGACTCTAGTCGCTGAAGCAATCTCGGTAATTTAGTGGTGTTTTAATAGAAAAAATGGTGATAATGATTAGGAGATTGCCTCAAAGCCCTGTAAAACAGGGCTCCTCGCAAAAACGGGTAGCGGCGACTTGTGCCATCTTCTAATAATTCGCTTAGTCATTAGTAGTACAGAGTGGCGACAAAAATCTTAGTTATAAGCGAGTAGCGCAGTGTATTGCGCTTATAAAGAAATTAGGTGCGAAAAATATTAGTTTAAATACTAATCAGTAGTCATATCAATTCTATTTGTATTTCTAAAATCCGAATCAGGCGAATGGCTATCGCCAGTTTGATAAATAATTTTAAAGCCATTACGTTTCTCGATTTTTTCTATTACTTTACTGCGCGGGTAGTTGTAACTATAGTTTGCTATTTTCCAGCCGCAGTTGCTTTTTTTAATACTCATTCGAGTACCTGAATACTTTTCTAGTTCACCGCGACAATAAAACTTTGCTTCCATTCTATCTTGTTTTTCATTTAAGCTATTAAGGTAGTATTTACAAAGTGAGTTATGCAGTGGTGGAGTGCCATGTTTATTTACATGTTTATAAAAAAATTCGCTGAGTTCAGCGTTAATTACTATGGCTGTCATGCCGCAGCCAAGCTTGTGGCTTACATTAGAAACTACCATTGTTAAAAATTCATGCTGTTGGTTTTTCTTAGTAATTCGGAGTAGTTTATTGACAAGCGCTTTAGCGGATTTCTCGCATTCTAATTTTGCTAATGCTGAGTTAGAAGCTATCAGTATTCCAATTAATAATATCGATTTCTTGAATTTTATTTGACCCACGTAATATACCTGATCAGTAACATGCCTCAATACAAGGAGTAGATATAGATTAGCATTAATCTAATTTAGGTCTGTTATCTAAATGTAAAATAGATCGTTTTTTAGCGAGAAAATTATTCGCGTCATATTGACCTTAACAATACACGGGGTTAAATTGTATTTACTGAGAAGGTCGATACAGAGGCATACTCGATTTATTTAACTGATAGAGTTTGCCAGCGATTGCAGCTTGGCATGTTATCAAGTTATTGGCTGCAAGTGGCTTGCAGGCTTTTTTAGCCATTTCTCGATTAAAATCAGCTAGTTTTTCGATAGCGCCTTCTATGCAGAGGGTTTGGTCATTTTGATTACCATGCTTACATATAGTTTTAAGCAGGGATGGTTTTTTTGCAATATTATTAATATACATATTTCCTATGCCATGAAAGCAGCCGCGTCTCTGGTGCGGCCTTAAACGTTTGCAATAACGCACTGCTTTGTAAAAATTCCATTTGTGGGCGACATATATTCGATACATAAAATAACGATAACAAGCTGCCGGGAAGTCAGTGTTTTTGTCGCAAGGATATATCTTAGATAGTTTTACATTTGGCTTATTTTTTTTTAATTTTGAACGATACTCCATGTAGACTCCGCTTGCGCAATAATAGTCCATGCCTTTTGAAAAAGTGCTGCAACTAGCTAATGATTTGCGTAGATCATAATTCGAATTCATCATTAAAGCATGTCCCATGCCGTGAGCACAGTTACCCGGCTTATGCCATTTCTTCATTTCACCCTGAAAGCAATACTTTGTCATTTTTTCTGTGACTTCTTGGTGAAGCTGACCGCCAAAGGCCTCGCCAATAACGCCATGCATACATGCATTTGTACAACGATTACCGCAAATGGAAATAGACTTACTTATGTTTTTGTTATTATTAAAAAGAGTTTTTCCTAAATTGTGTGCTTGTCCATGGCAATGAGAGTATTTTTTTTCCAAAAAATCAAGCATGGCTTCTGGGCCTAATGAGGTGATGTATTTTTGGAATAATTCGCGACTATTACCCAATTGTTTTTGGTCGAGTAAAAATTGTTTTTTGACGGTTTTATTTGCATTGATCCAATAAAAATTGGAGGCATTATTTTTGAGTCCCATTTCAACTTGATCATATTGATCGCTAGTGGTGGGTTGAATAACTTCGCTTAGGCTATTGTTAAAGGCCAAGGTAAAACTCAAAACTAAATAAATACAGCTGACTGGTAGTTTGGGGACTCGCATTTCGTCGCTATCTCTTTAATTTAGGGAAGCTCTGATCAATTCATCCATGAATTGTCAGAGCGCGTTTGCTTGGCTCACAAAATCAATCGCTTACAGCGATTGATTTTGACGACACATCCCTGTGTCGCAAGAACCTCTGAATTAATCAGAGGTTCCTTAGGTATATTTTTATTCTCTTATAGTATTGAGCACAGAACTGGGAATAGCAAATGAATAGTGGTGTTTTAGGGCTGAAATTAAAGCTTACGCAGTGATTCAATGGGAGGTTTTTTAATGAGCTTATAGCTGCCAAACAAACCTAATAAGCCAATGCCAATACTGCCGATTAACATTCCATAAGCCCACCAACTGAATTGTAAATTAAATTCGATATTCATTATTGTGTGCGATATAAAATAGGCTGCTATGCTCGCGCCAATAGCAGCAAGTAACCCTGCGATTAGGCCAATTACCGCAAATTCAATAAAGTAGCTTTTTAGTAGCAAGGAACGTTGTCCGCCGAGGGCGCGTATTAAGGCCCCTTCTTTTAAGCGCTCATCCTGCGACGCTTCAATCGCCGCTAGTAGTACAACGAAGCCGGCAATCAAAGTAAATATAAACATAAATTCTATACCTAACACTGCCTTATCCATGATATTTCGAATTTGACCGATGATAATGGCGACATCAATGACGGTTACATTCGGAAACTTATTTATCAGTTTTGTTAAAAAGTCTTTGTTTTTAGTTTCTAAGTGAAAGCTGGATATCCAGGAGCGTGGGTATGGCTCGAGTAAGCCTGGCTTAGCGACTAGAAAAAAGTTAGGCCGCATTGTGTCCCAATTGATTTTCCGAAGGCTGGTAATTTTTGCACTCAGAGTTTGCCCCGAAATGACATAGGTTAAAGTGTCGCCGAGTTTTATCCCTAGTAGGCGTGCATTGTTGATTTCCATAGACATCTGCGCAAGTGATTTATTTTTAGAATTTGACTTATGCCACCATTGACCTTCTACCACTTTATTTTTTTCTTGCAGCTCATCTGCCCAGGATAAATTAAATTCTCGGCTTACGAATCGCTTGGCACGAGCATTATCATAATCTTTGGGGCTGACGGCTTTATTATTAATTTCAATTAGTCTGCCTCGGACCATGGGATAAAAGTTCAAATTACGATATCCATGTTGACTAAAAAATTGCTTAATATTTTTGAGCTGATTGTCTTGTATGTTGATAACAAACTGGTTTGGTGCGTCTTTAGGGAGTGAGGTTTGCCATTGTGTTAATAAATCGGTGCGTACAATGGATAATAGAAGTAAGGCCATAAGGCCTATTCCAAAACCAATAATTTGAATATTGCTCGCTTGCGAGCGGCGAATTATATTAGTAATTCCATAACGCCAAGATAGTTTTGATTTTTTATTCAAGAAAACAATTATCTTCAATAATATTACTGAAACGAGAGCAAGCGCGGCAACTGTAATGATGCTAGCAATTAGCACTCGAATGGCCATGGCCCAATCGCCTAGCTGGTAAAATAGAAACAGCATAAGCAAAACAACTAGACTGAAATAAATTGATCTGAAACCGCTTGTTGTTGGCGCTAAGTCCCTGCGAATGACGCGAAGTGGCGGAGTATTTTTTAATTTAATTATTTGGCTAAAGCTAAATAAGTATAGACTGCCTAAGCCGAGAACAAAGCCGTATATAATAGGGCTAAGACTGGGGGCGGGCAAAGAGAACGTGATGAAATCCGCAACTATCCAGGCGAGACCTTCTTGGCAGAGCCAACCAAAGAGCAGCCCTATGCTGCTGGCCGCAATTCCGAATAAAGTAAATTGCCAGAAATAGATTTGATTAATGGTTTTTTGTTGTGCGCCCAGACATTTGAAAATTGCACAATGATCATAATGAGATTTAACAAATTGTTGCGATGAAATTGCGATCGCCACACCTGCAAGCAAGATACTCACTAAGCTTGCTAGGCTTAAATAGCGTTCTCCGCGTTCGATTGCAACCCGTATTTCAGGTCTTGCATCCCGTAAGCTTTGCAGAGATTCAAGCTTGCTGAGCTTACTTTGTGCCCAGTTTCGATATTGTTTTATCTGATCAACTGATCCTGCGACTAGAAGCCGATATTTCACCCGACTGCCTATTCGAATTAGTTTGGTTTTTTCTAAATCTTGATAGCGCATCAGTAATCGCGGTGCGATATTAAAGAATTCGCTGCCGCGATCGGGCTCATAGACGAGAATTTTACTTATTTTTAAATTAGTATTACCAACTTGAATAGAATCACCGAGCTTTAGCTTAAGACTAAACATGAGTCTTGATTCTACCCAGGCCTCACCAGGTTTTGGCAAAGCGCGAGTTTTTTTACCTAAGCCATAGGCCTTGTCACTTATTTTTAGATTTCCGCGCAAGGGGTAATTTGCGCTAACCGATTTTATATTGACTAATTGAGTGTTGTTGTTTGCCACCACGACGCTGGGGAAGGTGGCTTGTAGACTTGTATTTAATTTGGCCTGCTGGGCAAGTTTAAGTAATTTGTTTTGTATAGGTTCTGGAGAAATAACGACTAAATCGGCTGCTAATAATTCAGTCGCCTGGGATTCAAAGACTTGTTTCAAACGATCCGCAAAAAAGCTAATAGATGAAACTGAAGCGACAGCAACAATAATTGATAGTCCGAGTAAATTTAATTGGCCTGAACGCCAATCTCTTCGTAAATTTCTTAGCGCGTGACGAAAAGTTTTAGACACTTAATTTTCCTGCACTCATTTCAAAGTGATAATCGCAATGCGGACTTAAGTTTGCATCATGAGTGACCATGACCAGTGTGGTGCTGCTGTTTGCATGTAATTCGAATAATAAATCAATAATTTTACTGCCTGTTGCTTGATCTAGATTTCCGGTAGGCTCATCTGCAAATAGTATTTTGGGCGTGATCGAGTAGGCCCGAGCAATGGCAACTCTTTGCTGTTCGCCGCCAGATAATTGATTTGGGTAGTGACGTGTGCGCTTGCTTAAGCCAACCAAGTCTAGTACTTGCTTAGCTTTAGTGTCTGCATCCGGGTCATTGTCTAATTCGAGTGGCAAAAGCACATTTTCGAGCGCAGTCATGTTTGGCAAAAGATGAAATGACTGAAATACAAAACCGACACTTCCAGCTCTAAGTTTCGCGCGATTATCTTCATCTAGTTCATTAATATTTTTTCCGAGCAAGTGCACTTGACCTGAGCTAGGAACATCTAAGCTAGCAAGTATACTCAGCAAGGTTGATTTGCCTGAGCCCGATGCGCCAGTAATCGCAACAGTTTTGCCGGCTTCAATATTTAAAGTAATATCATCCAGGATGGTTAGCGGTCCTTCGGGAGATTGTACTTGTTTTACCAAATGGCTTGCTTGTACAATGTTGATTCTAGTTTGTTCGCTCATAGTTTTGTCATTGTGGATTCTAAAGTAGAGTAATGGTGACTTAGGTAATTATTTCAATGCAATTAAACACATTACATACTTTATATATACCTGTGCGCTTACTAATAGTTGCAACTTTATTCATTGTAAGTATGCATTTGTATGCTTCGCCAGTAAACAGTAAAAAGATATTAGTGCTTGGCGACAGTCTTAGTATGGGGCATGGCCTAGCTCATAAGCAAGGCTGGGTCGACTTAATGCAAGAACGCCTCATAAAACTAAAATACCCCTATCAAGTTATTAATGCCAGTATTGGTGGAGATACGACTTCCAGCGGCCTTGCTCGCTCAGTGGTGGATATTGAGAAATACCAGCCCAGTATTATTTTGATAGAATTAGGCGGCAATGACGGCTTGCGGGGCTTAAGTCTCGTGCAAACCGAAGAAAATTTAGACAAAATAATCGACTTAGCAAAGAAGAAAAAAGCTCAAATTTTGCTTTTGGGAATAGAAATTCCGCCTAATTATGGTCCTTTGTATACTACAAAGTTTAAACAAATTTATAAAGATTTGGCCAAAAAACATAATATTGAACATTTACCGTTTTTACTTGAAGGAATTGCGGGCAACAAAAATCTAATGCAAGCTGATGGTATTCACCCAAATCAAAAAGCGCAACATAAAGTATTGGCTAATGTCTGGCCTAAATTAAAACCTCTATTATCTAAAGCAAAGAAAAACTAGTTTTTGCATATCAATCAACAGTTAAAACCAGAAATAGAGTGGGTTTTTAGGGTCAAATTTGTGTTGATCAGATAACAATATGTGTAATTTGATACTAAAATGGACAATTACTTATTGATCCAACAACAGAATTCGATACAATTGGATCAAGTCGGGTGGTATTTGAATGTCTAGCATCTCTTAACAATAATGGGGAACTAGAAAATTTGTAAGTAATTTGTTAGTGGCACTATGTACAATTAAGCCATGTATCAATATCCATTCTAAATATTAACTATCACATACAATTAATAATTAGATATGACGTGGAACAAGCAATAACTGATTTGCATAATTAAGTTATCTAAAGTTTAGTGTTATATATAGTTAGGAATTCTAACAAGGAGATTAAGCGATGCGAATAAAATATAGCATAGGCGCCATATTGTTAAGTGCGTTATTTGCACTAAGCACAACTGTTCAAGCAGGTCTTTGGCAAAACTTTAAATTAAAAAGACACCAAAAAAAGATCAGTTCTGTTAAATCACTGATGCTTTTAATGGATGATAAAAATATTGGTAAAATGATTCATCAGAAAAAAGATGCGATTATATTACAAACAAAACATCGTAAGATGAAATGGCATAAATTAGAAAAAAGTTTGATTCCCTATATTCGCATTGGCTGTGAAAGACAAGGTGGATTTTTAACAACGAATGGTTTAAAAGAAAGCTTAAACCGAAGTACGATTAGAAAAGTATACCGTGGTGCGGTTTCTCCCTCTGATATCATGAAGCAAAAACGTCGTATCAGGGCTAAAGACGAAGCACGTTTTAAACGTAAAGCGTACAATGCAGCACGAAAATATGCGATTAAAAGTATTGCTGCGCCAAATGTGATTGCGGTTAAGCGAATCGAAGCGCGTTACTGTATTCAAAAAGGTCGAGTTAAAAATGCAGTATTCTTCTTGATTAACAAGAAAGGCTACTCAAATAAAATCCAAAATCTTTACACTGTCTTTATTAGTGAGCCTCGACTAGTTCGAACTATACGTGCAGCCTATAAGTCTGGTTTGTATCCTGCGTATAAGTACACTCGCAAGTTACAAAATTCAGTCAGTTATTTTGAAGGCATGTACAATGTTAAGAAAAAGGGCGTTGAGCGAGTTTATCTTGAAGTGAATGGTAGTCATGAGCTAGTGCTGCGAATTGATTATCGTAGTAAATCGGGTTTTGGCATGACAGCTAGAACAGGTAATAAAAAGTACATTAGATACAATGGCCGTAATTACCCTATGGTCATGAATATTCAAGAATCTGGTGAGACTGATTTACGTATTTCCGGAAATGGCTGTACTTTGAAATCTAATGGCAAATTAAAGCTTAAGCGTAAAACGACTTGCCAAATGTCGGTTTCTGTCATGATCCCAGGTTTTAAACCAAAAATGAGAAACGTCACTTTTATCGACGGCGATAAAGAATATAACTTAAAAGCGATATCTCGATATAGCGAGCAATAATCTAGTTATTTTCGATCAGGAGGCTGGTGTTTCAGAACGACTCTGAAATACCAGCCTTTTTTTTAAGGGCACCTCTAAAAATTAGGATATTTGTGCGCTGGCAAGGCGGAGAACTTTTTAAAAGCGCAGTTTACACGCAGTTTATCGCTGCGCGCCGCATTTTAAAAAGTTCGACAACGCCGCCAGCGTGCAAATAGACACAATTAGAGGTGCCCTTTAATGGGGGCAAATTTTTGTGACCTAGTAATTGAAATTTTTACGCGCCAGGAGTAAATTAGAGTTTGTTAACTACGTTCAAACACATCGATACTGATAATCGTTATAGAAGACGTATCATTGATAATAACAAACAGCGTAAAGCCAGTAGCATGAAATAAGTAGAATGAAAATGGATTTGAAAATAAGATTTTTTATCTTTATAGGCGTGGGTTTATATCCATCCTTCTTGTTCGCCATCCCTAAGTGCAATGTAAATTCCGAGGTTGATCAGCAATATGTGACTGCCAAGGAATCACTTAAAAGCAATTCACTGGATTCAATCGAAAAAATTAGGCAAGTTGCCTTTCAGGGGCATGCAGTTGCTGCACACGAGCTAGGCTTCTATTATGTAAAAGGTCAGTATGTAGTAAAAAATTATCGCTTAGCATATCAATGGTTTAAAATTGGCGCGACACGTGGTCAACATAATTCTATGTTTAGCCTGGCAATTATGAATCGTAAGGGTGAGGGTCGGCCAGTTAGTTTGTCAGCGGCTTATGCTTGGTATCGTTTAGCTGGAAAATTTATTCCCGTCAAAGTGAAGAATTACTCTGTGCCAGAATCAAAACTAAAACTGTATCGTGGTGCAGCTAAAAAAATCGAAAAATTAATGAACCCTTCTCAACTACTTCGTGGCAAGCAACTAATGCAAATTTATGAAAAAGATATAATTTGCAGTTGGTACGGAAATCATTAGTTATTTAATCTTAGTATAGTTATAAGACTATTAAACACTTCACTATTTGCCTTGCCGATCCAAATTTGATATGAATTGGTCGCTTACTTAATAAGTAGATTTTGCAGACATAATAAAAACATAAGGAATAAAATCATCATGGGATTTAGCATTTGGCAGTTACTAATAGTATTGGGATTACCGCTTATTGGTTTAATTTGGGTATTACCATGGACGTTGGCGTTAAGTTCAGACAAAATCAGTGGTTCAAGTAAATTTAAGTGGTTCATGTTGAGTTTTTTATTTAGCTGGATTGGTTATTTAATTTATTACTTTGTAGGAGTAAAACCTCACCAAGATAATTAAAGATAATTAAGGACACCCATTTAATAATCTAGTTGGCGAAAGTTTATCCCGACAACTCTTTATTTTAATGAACCCAAACCGGCTTACATTGATCTCCAGAAATTATTATTTTGGAGATTAATCATGACGCAAGCCAGACGTGCGCAAATCGATCTGAGTGTGACCCCTTATTATCATTGCTATTCTCGCTGTGTTAGACGTGCGTATTTGTGCGGGGTTGATGACCTTACTGGAAAATCTTATGAACATAGAAAACAAAAAATTATTGAACGAATTGCTTTGCTAACAGAGGCACTTGCAATCGATGTGACTGCGTACGCTGTTATGTCCAATCATTATCATGTAGTACTGCATGTCAATAAAGAAAAAGCCCTGTCTTGGACAGTCCAAGAAGTCATTGAACGTTGGCTCAAAATTCACAAAGGGCCTCAATTGATTAGACGATTTCATAAGAACGAGGCATTATCCCAAGCCGAACTTGAAGCGGTCAATGTGCTTGCGGCTAAGTTTCGTAAGCGTCTTTATTGTGTGAGTAAATTTATGGCTTGCTTGAACGAATTTATTGCCCGTCAATCGAACCTTGAAGACGAATGCAAAGGCCGTTTCTGGGAAGGTCGCTTTGGCTCTCAAGCGCTATTGGATGACACAGCGTTGCTCACTTGCATGATGTACGTGGATTTAAACCCAATTCGGGCAGGATTGAACGATAGCCTCGAAACTTCCGATTACACGTCAATTCAACAGCGATTGTTTGCCTACGCGAAGCAAGTAAAACAAAAGAAGATTACTAAAACCCCTGTGTGTACTAGATCGAAGAAACAAGTACAGAAACAATCAGCGAAAAACATAAAATCACGCATACAACCCAATCTGCAACTTTTTTCGAATCAAGTAGAAGCTACATCTGAGAGTGTCAGCTTGATTCCCTGCGAACTTGAATCTTATATTGAGCTAATCGATTGGACAGGTCGAGTCATTCGTGATGACAAAAAGGGTATCATTCCAGAAAATGTAAAGCCGATACTAAATCGTCTAAAGGTAGATCCCGATGCTTTAATCGAAACTATTCAAGCCTATCAATCGCGTTT
>QIKQ01000110.1 GCA_003233075.1 Gammaproteobacteria bacterium | reverse complement strand
ACCGTTTTCGAGCGCTTGGACCGAGTGAAAACGAGTCATAGTATGCAATTGGGCCGTCGCAGTAGACGGGCTGTGAGAAATGCGGGCTAGGTAGCGAAGAGAGTGGCATGATTTATTCACTGTCATGCAAAATCGATTTTTGCGGTTTGCAACAATGCATGCCGATACTCTTTATGCAATTGAAGTTTTAAGTAGGTCTCAATTGATTGATGAGGAATAGAATTTAGCTTGGTATATAAGGCCAGGCCGAAAATTAATTCGCTTAATGTCATGCCCCTGGGTTTATTATCATAATAACTATCTGCTTTACTTTTATTTTTCTGATACAGAGTATTGCAACGAAATATTCCGCAGCCCATTAATATGGAAATTAAATCGATATTGTATTCGGGTTTTAAGTTATGGCTCAAATCAGAATCGACAGTGGCATAAAAAAGGCAGCGTGATAATTCCATCGCGAATAGATTCGCCATCGTTAGCGGATTATTGATGATTTCAGGATGGATGCTAATAGTCACATTATGATTTTTATCATTATGAAATTCGTTAAGATTATTTTCAGCAGATAATTCCTTAACAAAAACTAAAGTTGAGTCGTCATTTTGCATTTCGACTTGTGAAGCATGCAGTTGGCTAGCCAGCTTGCAAGACCAGTTGTGCATTCCGAAATGAGATCTAATTTTTTCTAAAACATTGATGGCAATTTCACTTGGCAAGTTTGTTTGAGAGTCGAAAAGATTATTGCCGGGCGTTAGCAGAGATATCTTTTGCAAGTAAAAATTTTTGTCGAGTTGTTTTTTCGTTAGACGAAATTCTATTACTAAGCGATGCAGATCAAAATCATCTAAGTAACTTATTTTTTTAAAGAGATTAAGCATATAAGTAAACATTAATATAGATAAGGATATTAAGAATTAGGCTGCAACTAAATTGCCAACTTTAACTATGTCACGGAATATAGATATTTGTTTACACTCTTTGATCTTCTTTTGTCCCTATTACTTAGGCATGTAGAAATAGAAACAAAAACAGCGACTTAAATTTAGGCTGTGGTCGAAATATTTAGGTCCTATTTCAACGATTTTTTACGAGTAAATGGGAAATATTTACACGAAAATTAAGGACTTGCAGATTTTGAAAATAAGGGTATTATTTATCTAACAGAAGAATAAACAGTAACTCATCAGAATGGTTTAAGAGTTATTCTTAACAGAAAATAAAAATGTTTATTCTCATTCAAAATATAATTACAAACTGTTTTAAGTCAGTTGACGGAAAATTGGAGCGAGGAATCACAGTGAAATCATTATCCAGATCAGTATCTCAGTTAGGTTTATTTTTGTGTTTGTTTTTGGCAGTGATTGTTAGTTGGGCAGATGGTATGCCATCACCAGATGAGGTAACACTCGACGTTATACAAAAAACTGGCACGCCAAGTACTTTTACGGCTGAAGTAGAAATACCAGAAGGCCCCGGAATTCAGCAGTTTTCAAGACCTCAGATTGCTGCGGCCCCAGATATTCTTCTGCCAACAGTTGGAGATTTACCTAGGCCTCGTACTGTTCCAGTTGAACGACCGACTGTAGTAAGAGATCCAGAGCCAGCACCTTGTCCGTATCGGGCACCTCGAAGAACAGCTCGAATAAGATAATTAGTACATAAAGTTAACGACTGAAGTTTTAAAAAGGCTAACATTTTTATGTTAGCCTTTTTACTTTCCTGCCGAAATATTAAAAACAAACGAATTGATCGATAATATGGTTTTTTTTATTAGAACATTAATTCTATTCGCGCTAATTATTGCCAATACTAATTTGCTTGCTGATGATTTGAATTACAAATTAAGTCGTGATAGCACAGTCAGCATTGCGGCGCTCACTAAATCCAAGGCGATTCAAGTGAAGTCGACAAGACAAGCTTATTTAATGTTTGTTGACAGTTCAGCTGTTTTTGAAAGATCAAGTGAGCGGTTTGTAAATGCGATCACAAGCTATAACAATTATACTTCCTGGGGTATGCCTACGTTAAAGGCAGTTAGAATTATTGGACGTAAAAGTAAAGCGGAATTTTTAGTGTGGAATTGGTTAAGTATTTTAGGCGTTAAGTCAAAACATTGCATTCGGACTATGGTTGAGACTAACCTTAAGTTTAAAGCTGTCTTTTGGAAGCTCGTGACTTGCCCACCTAAAGCTGATCTTGGCAGCAAAAAATTAAATAATAAATATGGTAATAAACCTGCGTTTAGAAATATGCATGGCAATTTTTATATAGAAACGTTACAACAAAAATCAAAAAACGGCAAGCCAATGATTTATGTTCGCTACTATACGTCCACTAAATTAAATACTTCAATTCCACCATCGCTAGTACATTTAATATCAAAATTACGTCTAAAATCAGATATACGTAAAATGTTTCGAATATTTGAAAAAAATTCGCAATAATTGACATTTTAGTTAGTTAAGGCGTCCAAGACTTGTATTTTTATTCGAGCTGCAATCCACCAATTTAAATCAGAAATGTCTATCAATCGTGATTCTATGCTACAATCATGCTTAAATTTTGCGTATTGTGATAATATTGTTTGGCATTAAGTGAGATACTAAATAAACTTAAACAGCACTAGGGTCTAACAAGGGATCTACTTTTAGAGGTACCCTTAAATAAGAAGCATAAAAACTTAGTAAGTGATTTATGCACAAAAAAAACACAAAATAGTGATAGAAAATAAAATAAAGGAGCGCACGGTGCTTAGAGTAATTTTTCGTCCGTTTTTACTTATTAGCATATTCATTTTCGCCGCATGCCAGGTCAATATCGATTGGCAAGAAAAATTAGCAAATAGTGTTGATCCTGTAAATTCATTACAGTCAGATGCGATATCAAAAACTTATACCTATGAATATTGGCAAGTACAAAAGAAAAATAAAAGCGAAGCTTGGAAATACGCGCGATTATTTTGCAATGGTCATCCCGAATATCCTAATTGTTTGACGATTGAAAAAATTAACTCAAATTAGTGAGTTAAGTTATTTAACAGGCGATGCCTGTAGCGTCGTTTTAGTTGCCTTCTAAATAGGTTGCATTGAGAACTTGCGTGCAAACTTTCCTTGAGCTGTAAATAAGAAATTCACCTGCGCGCGATTTATTTTTAAACAGACATTTATATTGCGTGTGTTTCCCAGCTGAAGTTCTTTTCTTTCCTTGTGCAACGCATTTGCGTAAATGTTTAAACAAGGATTTTTTGATTTTCTTACATTCTGAATTGCCTAAAGCCCAAGTATCGAATCCATATTTATTGAGGATATTTATTGATTTTATGTTCGTGTCTTTAGCATAAACATAACTGTAAATTGGTGCAACAAGAAAGCAAGCTAAGACGATCATTATAATTATGTGCTGCGTAGAAAATAAGGTACCCTTCATGGTGTAATTTCCTATTTTAATGTGTTGTTCTCTATATTAACTGAGTTTTGCTTTGACGGTTATCCAATCTATTTATTAGCAAGCTTATAATAAATTCAGATTATAAGGGCTAGAATTCAATTTCTTCATAGACCACAAATTAGTCAATATTTACTGATGATATCGCGATAATATATAGATATCAATGTTGTTGTTTAACGCTTATTTACATAAACTTAAAGCAGCACGGGCTACTTCGATGAAGAATATACAGGCATAATGACAATAGTTGTTAGATCAAGAATGCTGAAATTATTTATTGTACTGTTATTTGTGAGCAATAGTTTACTCACTGTGGCGGCTACTAAAAAAGCTAAGTCTTTTTCTTGGTATGTGTTTTATCGGCAAGGAGAAAGCTTCGAGTTCGAGAAAAAATTTACTCAGGCATTGGTTTCTTTCAATCAAGCTAGCCGTACAGCAAAAACACTTAAGTTGCATTGGCAGCACAAAACAAATATCTATTTAGCCTTATGCCGAGTACATCGAAAATTAGGTAATTTAGAGGTAGCAGATCAATACTGCACAAATGCCTTGTATAAATTAAATGCCGCATCAAAAAATAATTCTGTTTTTGCTGCAAAAGTTCTTATGGCCTACGCCCGTCTAAAGCAAAGTAAAAAATTATATCAATTGACATTAAAACTTGCGTTAGAGTCCTACCAAATAATTAGTAGATATTCGCAATATTATCCGGATTTGTATTTAGAAGTTGTGGCTTTTTTGGCGAGTTACTATAAATATATTAGTAACTATAAAATGGCCGAGTATTACTATCAAGAAATGAAGCAGTATCTTAGCGTTCGATATGGAAAAGATCACATATTGACTAGTCGAGTACTAATTGATTTGGCTGGAACTAAAATTTTACAGCGAGATGAGAAAGAGGCTTTAAAAATATTAATTAAGCTGAGGGATAGCGCTAAAAGAGTTGAGATTGAGCGAGGTCGGAGCCACTTAATATCGAAATTATTTGGCGACTTATATTTTAATAAGACGCAATTCAGCTTGGCAATAAAATACTACACTAAAGCGCTAGATCGACTAGAAGTAAAGTCTCGGTCGAAAACTAAATACTTTATTGTAAAGAAGATAGCTGACGCCTATAAAATTATGGGGCAGCATGATAAATCTTTGATGTATTATCTGATGGCATCTCGACTTGCGAATAAGCAGAATTATACTTCTTACACTAAAATACAGGCTAATCTTGGTTTATTACGAATTTACGTCAAGCTGAAGAACAACTCAGAAATAAATGAGGTGTTAAAAATTTTGGCGAAACTTAGCTTAGCATTGAAGGATAAGCATATTTCATTATATATTTCCTGTCTTAAGCTTTATTACGCGAAGCAATATAAAAGTGTGATAAGGCAATGCTTGCCTTTAAAATTATATAAGATTAAAGATTTATCGATGCCCTCTAGAAGATATATTCTAGATATAATTCAGATCAATATCGCGGCAAATCACAAACTCAAAAATCACCATAAACTTATTAATAACTACCAGGACATTGAGGATTTTTTTAATGCAATGCACCCAATCAGGACTAAAATTTCGTCAGTTTATACATTTCGTCGAGCTCAAATAGAATTTAAGCTTGGCCAGACAAAAAATGCCTTGGATTCGGTTAGAAAAGCGTATCAGTTATTTAGAGATTCGGTAGGAAGTTATGATCAAATTAAAAAATCCCTTAGTAAAGAAATAATTTTTGTCTCATTTGATTTAGAGGAATTGAAGTCTTTGTATTTACAATTGCTATTAGTTCATATGAATGATGCTCGGGACGAGAAATTAGAAAAATTAAATAAGGAGGCTTTTAGTGTAATAGAATATTTTGCGGTGCGAGGTCAACTAGATTTTCGTACGGTTAATACAATTCACCCGAGTAGTCGAACTATTTTATTAAGTAGATTGAATCGATTAATCTATCATCTGCAAAATAAGCGTGTAAGTTTAAGCTTGAATGCTGCTAGAAATAGAAAAATTGAAATAGAACTAAGTATGCATACACGAATAGATAATATGTATTCAACACTGAAAAAATTACGCAAGGATGTACAGGGTTTATCAATGGCAAAAAGAAATGTAGGTAATGCTAATACGATTAGCAACTTTCAGTCTAGGCTTAATAAAAATCAAGTCTATGTCACTTATATACTAAATCAATGGATTAGAGCTGCATACGTCATTACACAGAATCAAGCAAAATTAGTATCACTGGTTATAAATGAGCAGGAATATCGAAATTGGATGAGGGGGAAACAATTGTCTGATTTTAGCC
>QIKQ01000013.1 GCA_003233075.1 Gammaproteobacteria bacterium | reverse complement strand
GCCCGCCCATTATGATTAACACCGCACGTGAACTCTTTATCGAACGCGGCTTGCCTGTTGACCGCATGTACTCAGATGCATTTGAATACAATGCGCACCCGGATGCAAATTGAATTCTTTCTTTAAGAACAACACCTAAAGATGCTAAGGACTTTTAAATTTAAAATCATTCTGGAAGATAGGACGAATACTCTTCAAACTTCCACTTCAGGCGATGTCCTCGATTGAACTGCAAATAGGTTTCAATTTTAAATTTTCAAAATCGTTTTGTACCACCTGTTAATCTTTCTGAATCAAAATCTGAATGTTCCTAATCCCAGAGAATTTCAGCGCCTCCTTTTAGTTGCAATGTAGTGCCCTTTTCGAAATCAATAAATATCAATCCAACACGAGGATTCAAGCTGATGTTACCAAAAGTGTTGAACATATTATTGCCTTTAAAATCGAGTACTGAAATTGGCTAAATCCTCTGCGCTAGCCCAGAACTATTAAAAAACATGGAATACCCAAACACCCAAAAGAACTCAGCACACTACCTTGCGTTAGATTTACCGGCATCTCGGCAAGCTCATCATGGAGCTTCGAAGATAAATCAGCACCAGGCAAGTCTAAAATATTTATCGTCAAGGTGAGTGGCAACTTTGAATGCAACCATGTGACCACATCAGTTGATGCCTGCATGAAAGGGCTAGGCTCTGGTTATTTTTATTCATATCAAGTTATGCCTTACATCAAACAAGGCAAGTTGATTAATATCCTGAAAGACTTTGACTCCCCTTGCAAGCAGTAAGCCTAGTCTATCAACACAGACAACTTGCTTCTTCAAAAATTCGACTATTCGTGGATTACTTGGCAAACGATTTAAAAGATTCGATACTAAATGTATAACTAACCATGACGACATCGTAATAAATGTAGCTCGGCTCTTTAGAGCCGGGACGAAGTCTAGTATTCAAATACAATTAGTCGTTCGTGTATCACGCGAACAAGACAAAGCTATTCAAATTTATTTATTTTATCTTTAATTGAATTCACGTCTATCAAAAACCATCTTCTATGCATAATTCCACGCTTATTGCCTGCCAGTTAAGCGAAAATGAACTATTTAACCTTGGTCCAACCACAAGAAAGCAAGGAACTCAAGTAATAAAACATTAACTCCATTCACTGCCTTTACTCCCCATGCCGCGATGTTTAGGTCTATTTATTTCTTTGACTGGGTATTCCGCATAATCTTAAAACTGTTCATAGTAGTTAGCAGTATTCCATTTTTTGCCCTAGGCCCGCTATCAGTTTCACCGCTTGTGATAAATCTCTTATGCAAACGACAGATACTAGCTTGCCTGCTTTAAACCCAGCTGCATGCCATTACGATAACAATCCATTGCGCCATTTTGTTCTCCCATGTCTTCAAGCAGTAATCCAAGTTCATTGTAGGCTTCAACTGAAGGCATCACGCCTATACTGGATTCAAAATAGGATCTGGCCTTGCCCCACAATTTATTCTTGATACATATTTTCCCAAGCGCAAGCAAGAGAGTAGGATTACTGCCATGTTCTTCAGCTAGCGATTCGATTTGATTGTAGTTCTTACCTATTGTTTCAATATCTATTTGACTGTATAAGGCAACAATTTTTTCATCCCAATTCTTTTTTAAATAGTTTCTTAATAATGGCTCAACGTCTTTTTGAAAACCATAATGAATCATTTTTGCCGCGTAATGATAAATTAAGCCTGGGTTTTCTTTGAAAGCCTTAGGAATTACATTCCAGTGATGCTGCAATTCATTCAGGTTCTTATTATTATCACTTTCTTCAATGAGTCGAGTATAACTAGTCAATTCTAGTTTTTCAGCCTCAGTTGCTTCAAGAATAGAACGACGCTTTAAGTCCGGTAATATATCGCGAATACCCGACCAATCGTCTAGCTCCTTATACAAGTCCAATAACATTTTCAATATGTACTCATTTTTAGGTTCAGACTCACGTAGATGCTTTAACGTCGCTAATGCCTGCTCGGTTTGATTTTGAGAGAGTTGTAATTCAGCTCGGGTAATATCGACGGGCACAGTACTATTATTTTTTAGCTCATAGGCAACCAGTAAGTATTCGTCACGACGTTCAATCTCGCCAAGTTGCTGTGCCGCGCGTGCTGCGTAAAGACAATTATTAATAGGCATTTCAGCATATAAGACGTGGCGCATAAATTTACGCTCAGCCGTTCGCCACTGACCTTCTGCCATGGCAAGCATGCCTTGATTGTAGCTAGTGACTGCTTGCTGCTTACGCTTTTGAGTTTGCCAAGTCTTTACATTTTCTGAAAGATTCCAAAGGTTTGATACTAGGCCAATTGCTCGATTAAGTAGTACATAAAAAAGCAAAATCAAGATTATAAAAAGCGTTCTTGATAAAAATATTTCCTGATCACCGTAAGTAAAATAGGCGTAATGTGTGTCTAGTTTGGCCGCCAGCACGATAGTCACCGTGATGATTAAGATTAAGACAATTTTAAATAATAATTTCATAAGGGAGATCCTGTCGCATCAGGTTTCATTTTTTTCAAATACATCGCATCTTTTAGCTTAGCATCCTTAACCTTGGCTTCTTTTACCCTGGCTTCTTTTAGCTTTTCTTTTGAATCCGAAGGTTTAAGTTTCTTATCTATATTTGATTTTTTAATGCTTGGCTTTTTAATTCCTGATTTTTTATTCAGCTGAAATCGAACTTCATCGAGTGAGCCAGAAATACTTGGTAATACAGGGCTTAAGTTTTCCGCCTGTAATTGCGCAATTGTTTGTTTGAATTTTTTCACCTCAAGATCCTGGGTATCGAAATGTTCATTGATCCAAAGAATCGATACATTCAGTGCGCTCTTAAAACGTCGCTCATGTTTTTTTAAAACTGCGATACGAGCAGCTTGAATTTTAAACTCCAAGACTTGGCGCAAAGCCTTTTCTTGCTCTGGTGATAACATAGAAGCGACTGGCATATCTCGTTTGCGAATAACAACTAAGGTTTTAACCTCAGCCCATACATCGACCATTGTGTCTTGCCAAGTTTCCTTCTGTTTAGATTTTTTGTCTTTATTTTTTTTCGATAATAATACTTTTTTGAGTTTCCGCGGATTAGGTGTGTTTAAACCGAGGTTTTTTATTTGCGTTGACAAAGCATCAAGTTTCAATGTAATGCCATTAACATCCGGCACAGAAACAGCTTTAAGTTTCGCAATTTCTTCTGCAATTAACTTTCTTGCGGACAACATTTGCGGATCTGCAAGTCGACTTAAACGTATATCTGCATCACCTAATGCTCGTATCGCTGTTACTGTGTCTGCTTGTAATTTTACTTTATGATTCGCGATCAATAATAGATATTCGACTTCCGCTAATATCCAGCCCTGACGCTCACGACCGGCTAATTTTCTTAATTCAAGCACTGATTGTTTTAATTCCGCTGCCTGTTCTTTTATCTTCATCTGCTCACTGCGCAACTGCCCTCTGACTTGATTTATTTGATTAAGCAAATCATTATTTTGTTTTAGAGATTGCAATTGAGTCTGGTGTTGATTTCGCTGCACAGTTTGCAATTCATTCCAGACATAAACACCAAGCCCAATTAAGGCAAGTAAACAGACGATCGTAATGCCAAAGGGTGACATTCGAATTCCTGTAGATTGACTCGAGCTAGTTTGCGTCGACTCATCCACAACCTCAATTTGCTTTTTACCATCCTTACTTTTGTCTTTAGACATCAGGATTTTTCCCCGTATTCAAATAATGGTTAAGTGTCTGTAAAATTGCTTCATTCTTTGCATTGTTCGCCAGAATAATAGGCGGAGTAAATCCTTGCTCTAATGCGTAGTCCACTAAACGCTGGCTTACGACTAAGAGTTGAGCCTTTTTTAAATTAAGTTTTGCCGCTGTCATTTCAATTAAATTCCTAATGCCTTCTTTGCTAGTACAAATAATAATACTGTTTTCAGTTTGCCAAGAATCGAAAACATCAAGATCATATTCGTCCGGCTTGCATCTGCGATAAACTTCCAAATATTCTACTGCTGCACCGCGTTCAGATAAAGTCCTCGCCAAATAATCTCGTCCACCTACACCACGTACAATTAGAATTTTCTGATTTTGCATGTCTGCCAAATCAGCGTGGTTTAACAAGCCTTCCGAACTAAATTCCCTCTCAGGATATAATTTTACTGATACGCCCTTATTACTTAATAAGTCCGCAGTTGACTTACCAACTGCTGCCACCTTTAACTGCTTCGGCCAAGATTTTTTAGCTGCGGCTAAATTAGCCCAAGTAAATTCGACCGCATTGATACTTATAAATATAACCAAATCATACTCATTCAGTCTATTAATTTTAGAATTAATTGTCGATTTGTCGACTAAAGGTTTAATTTCAATCACTGGAAATACGATTGACTTATAACCACTTTCCCCTGCTAATTGAGATAAAGATTCCGCTTGCGCCTGCGGCCGTGTAATTAATAGGGTCAATGCTCCTAAATTTTCAGTCATTTTGTTCCTAATCGCTTTATAAGCTAGCCCGCATCATAAAGCGCTTGTAAAATTTTGTCCGCACCCTGATCCAGTAACTCCTTGGCCAAACTAACGCCCATTTCAAGCCCATCATCAACCGAACCCGTTTTTTCACCGAATAATATTAGACTGCCATCTGGCTCTGCCACGAGGCCGCGTAATTTTAATGTCTGATCGCTTAATTCAGCGTATGCACCGATCGGTACCTGACAACCGCCTTGCAAAGTATTATTAAAGGCGCGTTCAGATAAAACACAAACGGCCGTTGGGCCATCATGCAAGTGACTGATTAGCTCATTAATGCGAGAGTCGTCACTACGTGATTCGATGCCTACCGCACCCTGGCCTATCGCCGGAAGAATTTGTTCTGGACTAATAAATGCCCTTATTCGCTGCGGCATATCTAAACGAATTAAGCCCGCACTGGCCAAAATAATTGCCTGGTAATCGCCTTGGTCTAGTTTACTCAAACGGGTATTTACATTACCCCGTAAACTTTTAATTTCTAAATCAGGTCGCATTTTTTTAAGCTGCGATTGCCGACGTAAGCTCGAAGTCCCCACCACAGCACCTTGCGGCAAATCATCAATGCTGGCGAAATCATTCGAAACAAAGGCGTCACGCGGATCTTCTCGTTTAAGTATCGCGCTAATAACTAAGCCTGCAGGTAAATCAACTGGCACATCCTTCATCGAGTGCACGGCTATATCAGCTCGTTTTTCCAACAGGCCGTTCTCTAATTCCTTTACAAATAAACCCTTGCCGCCAATTTTCGCCAAAGGAGTATCGAGGATTTTGTCGCCTTGAGTAACCATCTTGACTAGTTCGACGTCAAGATTCGGATTCATCTGGGTTAATCTTGTGCGCACATGTTCGGCTTGCCATAGCGCTAACTGGCTTTGTCGAGTGGCTATTTTTACAGAAAACGCATCCTCAGTCATATTGGTACGATACTCGCTATATATAAGATTATAGAATCGCGTAGTTTATTCTAGACCGCTCTGGAAAACTAGTTTGTTATGAATCCTGAGTGTATTTACTTGAAAACTATATGTTTTTCTTTAGAAAAGTAAAAAACATTGATGTTTGGTCATAAAATCTACGCATTCTATTTTGCAATTTGCATTGCAAAATACACTTAGGCCGCTAGTTCAAGCACTTAGGGCTGAATACAAATATGGAGAAAAACCTCGCTTTTGACCTGGATGGTAAATTCAGCTATAAAGCATAGTTAATATACAACGTAAAAAACGAGTAAAAATAGGGAA
>QIKQ01000103.1 GCA_003233075.1 Gammaproteobacteria bacterium | reverse complement strand
GAATATTAATCTATTAATGAATCATTATTTGGTTTGGAATTTGCTATATGTTACTTATGGATCGTGAGTCAACGTTTCCAGATCGGACCTATCGTCGTGTTCTGGAGCATATAAACACTGCAGTGGTTTTCCTCAATAGAAAGATGGAAATTAATTACATTAATCCTGCGGCTGAAATGTTATTTGAAATTGGACGGCGTAAAGCGATAGGAAAAAAAGTGGAGGCAATGATTAATTTGCCAGAGTCACTAGTCCAGAGAATTGAAGCGTCTTTAACAAATGAACATCAATTTTCTGAGCGAGAATTTGCAATGAGAGTTAGCCACTCAAAATTGATCACGGTGGATTGCACGGTAAGTACGGTGCATGACGCTAATGTCGCAGACGGATTATTGCTTGAGTTTTTGCAGATAGACCGTCAATTAAGAATTACACGTGAGGAGAACTTGATAGTTCAACAAAATGTATCAAAAAAATTGCTTCGAGGTTTATCACATGAAATTAAAAATCCACTGGGTGGTATTCGTGGTGCAGCTCAGTTGCTTGGCGAAGAATTAGATAGCGATAATTTACGCGAATATACTAATGTTATTATTGAAGAAGCAGATCGTTTAAATAATTTAGTTGATAGGATGTTGGGGCCAAGCCGAATACGACCTAAGGAATCAATAAATATTCATGAAGTTCTGGAGCGTGTTTATGCGCTTATCAGCATTGAAGCTGAAGTAACACAAATTGAAATTAAACGTGATTATGACCCGAGCATCCCAGATTTCATAGCGGATGCAGAGCAATTAATTCAAGCGGTATTAAATTTAGCGAAAAACGCAATAGAAGCCTTAAATGGCGCCGGCAAAATATTAATACGATCTCGAACACAACGTCAGTTTACTATTGGAAATAATAGGCACAAGTTAGTGATTGTTATTGAAATCATTGACAATGGTCCAGGGATACCGCTAGAAATTGCGGATAAATTATTTTTCCCAATGATAACAGGGAGAGCCGATGGAACGGGTTTAGGCTTATCAATAGCGCAATCTATTGTTAATCGTCATGGAGGAGTGATCGAGTGTCAAAGTCAGCCTGGAAATACAGTATTTCAGGTCCTCTTGCCACTGGAGCAAATAAATGCAAAGTGATGAAATTTGGATTATAGATGACGATCGATCGATACGCTGGGTTTTAGAAAAAGCTTTTACTAAAGAAGGTATTAAAACACAGTGTTTCGAAGACGGTAATCGAATTCTAAAAAAGTTAGACAGCAATACCCCTTCTATTATTATGAGTGACATACGCATGCCAGGAATAGATGGCATTGCTTTGCTGGATAAAATAAATAAAGAACATCCTGAATTGCCGGTTATTATTATGACCGCACACTCGGATTTGGAAAGTGCCTTATCGGCTTATCAGGGTGGTGCTTTTGAATATTTACCCAAACCGTTTGACATTAATGAGGCCGTCTCTTTAGCTAAAAGAGCCTTAAAAACAACGAAGCCTCAGAAAGAAAAATCGAAGACAGAAGTAAAAGAAAAGATATCTGAAATCATTGGTGAGGCGCCTGCTATGCAGGAAGTTTACCGAGCCATTGGTCGATTATCGCGATCAAATATTACTGTTCTTATTACTGGCGAATCCGGCACGGGCAAGGAGTTGGTTGCGAGCGCTTTGCATAAGCACAGTCCACGCGCAGGGCAGTCATTTATTGCGCTAAATATGGCGGCTATTCCTAAGGAATTGTTAGAGTCTGAGCTTTTCGGCCATGAAAAAGGCGCCTTTACTGGTGCGACGAGTTCTCGAAAGGGTCATTTTGAGTTAGCGAATAATGGCACTTTATTTCTTGATGAAATAGGTGATATGCACTCTGATCTGCAATCGCGTTTACTGCGCGTGCTGTCTAACGGTGAATTCTTTCGAGTCGGTGGCCATCAATCTGTAAAAGTGGATGTACGTATTATTGCGGCGACACATCAAAACTTGAACGAATTAGTTGCACAAGGAAAATTTAGAGAAGATTTGTATCATCGTCTTAATGTAATCCGGGTTCACGTTCCTGCTTTAAGGGAGCGCTCAAGTGATATTACAGCGCTCACTAAATTCTTTTTAAAGCGAGCGGCTATTGAGTTAGACATAGAAAAAAAGGCGCCAAGTAAAGAGGTCTACAACTTTTTGAAAAGTTTAGAATGGCCTGGCAATGTTCGCCAACTAGAGAATGCATGTCGTTGGATGACTGTAATGGCCTCGGGCAGTGATATACACATGGAAGAATTGCCACCTGAATTACTAAACGATAGTGTCAGTAGTAGTAATGACTCTCTAGATTGGCAAGCTGCTTTGCGTAACTGGGCTGAAAATTCTTTATCGTCAGGTGACAAAGCAATTCTTGAATTTGCTGTGCCGGAATTTGAGAAAGTTTTAATCGAGTGTGCAATGAAACAATCAGGTGGTCGCAGACAAGATGCAGCCAAATTATTGGGCTGGGGTCGAAACACACTTGCGCGTAAAATTAAAGATCTAAAAATGGAATGACTGACTTCGGACAAGGTGTCACCTATTTTCATGGTCAAACTTTTAGGGTGCCAGGGCTAGCTTTCTATTCGGTTTCATATCTTAATTTTTATTATTTTTTCTATTGAATAGAAAGGCTAGCCCTGGCACCCAGCTATTGCGAATTGTGAAGCGATCGATGTTTGTGAGCTCAGTATGTACTTAGTTTGTTGACAGTCGCTATGCTATTTGTTTTTATAGTACAAGGTAATAATTAATTATTTTTAATAGTTATTCCGCCTTTAAACAATATCATTCCAACCTATGCTATGGACAGTGAGCAATAGAAATTCGGCTCAGTAGGACTATAGAATGAAGTAACACTTAGGTTAGAAGCATGAATAACAAAAACACGAATAGAATCATTATTGCTATGTTACTTTTGATTGCTCTATCCTTGTGGTTGCTGATGAGTAGTGGCCCTGATGTTTATGATCAGGTAAAGGAAAAAACGGCAAAAGATATTAAAAGTAAAACAGAAATATCAATAAAACAAAATGAGTGAATTGTTTAATTTTCGTTTAGACAAGGCATACCTCACTGCTGTCCCACAGTTAACCGCGTAAGAACGATAATATATATCTGCGGTAGCCCGGCTCTTCAGAGCCGGGGTGGATTTGGGTTCAAGCCTAAAACTAACTCGTCTTATAAAACTGAGCGGTCATCATTTATGCCGCTGTATACGCCATGGCGCCACTGTTTGAGTCCACCCCGGCTCTCGGCAACTGCTCCTGCGTTGCTCTACCTCCTGCATCCCTGCAGTCGTGAAGAGCCGGGCTACAGCAGAGTTTGATTATTGTTCTTACGCGATCAACTGTGGGACAGCAGTGGGGTATGAGGAGTGACCTTGTATTTCAAAATAGTCTATCTCCCCAAATAAAAATCGCTGTGCCTATTTTAGTTTTTGATGAACACTAATTTCTATTGCCTTTTTTTCTGACTCTACAAATTCAACCCTGGCTACTTTTTGGCGGCCGGCGATCATGGATTTAAGAATGCTTGTTTCCATAGATTTAGGCGCGCGAACAACTAGTTTGGCTAGGTTCTGTGCAGCTAAATCAGAGACTTTTTCCAACAAGGACTTGTAATCTTTAATATTGATAACATTTAGTTTGAGTGAAACTAAAGCATCCTTTTTGTACTTAGCTAACTTGAAAACTGTCGCCTGCTTAAAATTAATTAGCTTGAAACCCGCTTTAGTGACGAAGCTTGTAATTTTTTTTACATCGACTGGTGCGCTACCGCTTAAACCAAGAG
Organism: Gammaproteobacteria bacterium; assembly: GCA_003233075.1. Taxonomy (GTDB): domain Bacteria; phylum Pseudomonadota; class Gammaproteobacteria; order SZUA-21; family SZUA-21; genus SZUA-41. The sequence continues at coordinate 6,171 of QIKQ01000103.1, read as the reverse complement.
CACCTGTTTTTAAATCTACATTAACAGATTCTGCATTAACCCCAGGTAGTTTGCTTATTTGTTTTCGGACATTGTATACGCAAAAAGCACACGACATTCCTTTAATATTACCTTGGTAATGATATTCCTTCGCGAAAGAAGCGCTTGCCACCATACTGAGCACTATTGCTAATATTAATTTATTTATCATTAAGAGTTCCTCTTGCTAGTAGGATTAAATTTTACTCACTTTAAAGAAATGAGTATCACATAGTTAATCTAAATTTAGTAACTTTACTAAAAATGCCACTCAAAAACTAACTCGCTCGATAATCTGCATCATCTTGGTTTCCATTTAAGTTACTGGCAATTGGTATTTGGACTCCGGCCTTGATCGCAAAATTACGCTTTGTCCAAAAGATACCAGGTGAAATAAACCACTGATCTCCGCCAGTATTAGCAAGCTCAACGCCGTTTAGTTCATTGCGTTGTCCAAGTTCACCGTTGAGTTCGAGCAGCCAAACGGTGTCAGGTTTGGTATATTTAGTCATTTTAAAACGAATTCCACCGGCAAAATCAAGCAACACCTTATCGCCTCGACGCAAGCCAACACTGTTTTCGCCATTTTGTCGGTAACGGATGCTTGCCCAACGATACCATTTACGGCTTTCGTATCCATAGGCAAGGCCAAATATTGAATCGGTCGCACCAGAACTTAGTGTGGGCGAGTCATTGGTATCGGCATTGTCTAATTTTATTTTAAGTAAAATCGCTGCGCTTTCTTGAACGCCGAGAGAGTCTTTACGCCAAAATCGATACTTAGTAAACAGTTTTACGTCGCCTGAACCATTAGCATCGGTAATTCCATTGTCTTTTTTGAGATAGGGTAGCTCTATACCCATAGCCCAATCTCCGGTAATTCCGTATGTTAAATTCAACCCTAATTCAGACATTTTTTCATCAGCCGCCTTAGCTAAATTTGTTTCAAGTGAAACTTCAACTCCTCCTTTATAAAGTACATGTGGTCCCATTCCAAAAATGGGATCATGTGACCAAGAGGAGGGTAGGCTAATTATTAAACTAATGGCAAAAACCATTAGCTTAGGTGTAATTTTATAAGACATTTTTTTTCCTATATTAAGCATTACTAAATATCGAGAATTCACTAAAATCATAAATCAAAATACTGGATTCAATTCCATAAGGTAGCTTACAACCTAGAGTTAACTCTAAGTCAAGTAAAAAAGGCGATTGATTAATGAATTTAATTAGCTGATCATTGTCTGTACTAAGGTACGGGTAAATCAGGGGTTTAAGCAATGATACAGGATACTTTTACCATTGGACGTTTGGCAGACAAAGCTAATGTTAATATCGAATCGATTCGTTATTACGAACGAGTCGGATTGATCAAACAACCGCGGAAACCTGTGTCGGGCTATCGACAGTATCCAGTTAGTTTCATCGAGCGAATTCGATTTATCAAACAAGCTCAAACCTATGGGTTTAATTTACTCGAAATTAAGGACTTACTTAAAATTGGCGACGGTAACTGTCGCGATGTGCAGCAAAAAGCGATACAAAAAAGAGATCAAATAAATCAAAAAATCAGTGACTTAAAGAGCCTTGTGAAAACATTAGATGAACTCATAAGTAGATGCGATTCAACAACATCAAGTCAAACCTGTCCCATTGTCAAAACCTTGGGTCAACAACGAATGCAGCCCAGCATTAAATAGGCAAATTAAGACGATACAGCAAAATAATGTCATTTTTTTCGACTTGACTCTGTAGCTAGGTACGGAGTTTATACTGACACCTTTTCAGGAGACAGCTTATGAATGAGTCAGTTTCAACAGAGATAGAAAATAAGCCCGCTAAGACGAAAAAAAATCGTTCGATATTATTTGCCGTTTTAGCAGCCATTGGCGCCTCAGCTTGCTGCGTCGGCCCCTTGGTTTTATTAACCCTGGGAATTAGTGGTGCCTGGATTGGTTATTTAACTGCCATGGAAGACTACAGGCTTTATTTTATGGGAATTACCGCTCTATTTCTATTCCTTGCATTTCGTCAATTGTATTTAAAACCCCAAGTGTGCGAACCAGGAAAATCTTGCGCCGATCCCAATGTGATTCGTAATCAACGAATTATTTTCTGGGTCGTCAGCGTATTGCTTGTTATTTTAATGGCGTTTCCCTGGTATGCGCCTTTATTTTATTAGAAATTAATTGGTGTCATTAAGACCCGCAGAATAAAATGAGGATTTTATCATGTTTAAATATTTAGTATCACTATCACTATTACTATTACTATTACTATTAAGCCTTTTTGTTTTATCCGCATGTGATAACGATAATAAGAATGTAAATCAAGCTAATAGGATGATTAATGCTCAATTAAAAACAGTCACGCTGAAAGTAGAGAAAATGACTTGTGCGGCTTGCCCCATTACCGTTCGTAAAGCATTAGAAAAAGTTCCCGGTGTCGCAAAAGCGAAGGCCGATTATAAAACTAAAACGGCAACGGTAAGCTTTGACCCCAAGAAAACATCCGTGGCTGAATTAACAAAAGCAACGACCAATGCCGGATATCCATCAACTCTGATTCAGTAGCATCAGATGACTCCAGTAACTCATTTTACTGAATTAGAATCTACTCAAGTCTCGGAGATTGTGAAGATGCTCGTGGATGCCTTTCCAGCGCTATCAAGAAGTGAACAAAATTTAGCATTAACACTCTATCTGCAATTGGCAAAAGGACAAGCGGTTCAGATTGATAGTCTTGCAACGTTAGTCTCCCTACGACCTGAACAGGTACTGAGCAAACTGAAACATTGGCCCGGTGTTTTTTTTAATAAGGATCAGTGTGTCATTGGGTTTTGGGGATTATCAGTTCAAAAAATGAATTATTTAATGAAAATGCCGAACTCGATTTGCTACGCCTGGTGTGCTTGGGATACGCTTTTTATTCCGCAGCTTATAAAGCAAATAATTGAAGTTACTTCTGTATGTCCAATATCAAGTCAATCAATTCAATTACAAATATTCCCTACGGAGGTGCTCTGCACAGAAAAAAACAAGCCTCTCGTTTCTTTTGTGCAGCCTGATAGAAAAAAGTTAGAAAACAATATTATTCAAAGTTTTTGCCATAGCGTCTACTTTTTATCGAATCGTGCTGCGGCAGAGAAGTGGATACTAGAGTATCCAAATAGTATTTTATTAACTCTTAGCCAAGCTTTTGAGATAGGTCAGCAAGTCAATCAACAGCGATATAGTAATTTTTTTAAATAGGAAATCAAGATGCAAGCCATTAAAATTAAAATAAGCGGAATGACCTGTAGTGACTGTGCTCAATCTGCACAGGATGCACTCAATGCAGTTGAGGGAGTAACAGCCACCGTATCCTATGAAACTGGACTCGCTGAAATTAAAACTAATATCAATATTGAGCAGAGTCTGCTACTCAAAGCAATTGAATCGATGGGTTATACTGCGAGTCTAATTAATAGTGACGATTCGACATCAAACGATAAAGAAAATCAGTTACAAATTGCAATTGTTGGCACTGGGTCGGGGGCTTTTGCCGCCGCCATAAAAGCAGTGGAGCGGGGCGCGCAAGTGACCCTAATAGAAGGCGCTGATGTTATTGGCGGTACCTGTGTCAATGTCGGTTGCGTGCCGTCGAAAATATTTATACGCGCTGCCAATATTGCCCACAAACAAGGCCATCATAGGTTTAAAGGCATAGCGTTGAATACGCCCAAGATAGATCGCAAGGCGATGATGTTGCAACAACAGGAATACGTTGCAAACTTACGCCATGCCAAATACGAAAGTATTTTAGAAAATAATCCAGACATCAATCTGGTACGTGGTTTGGCTCGCTTTAAGGACTCAAAAACTTTGATTGTGAAAGCGTCTGACGGTAGTGAAAAAGAAATTACTGCAGATCGAATTTTAATTGCCGTCGGCGCACGGCCTTTGATTCCCGAAATTGATGGTCTAAGTGACACACCCTATTGGACTTCAACCGAAGCCTTAGTCGCAGCAGAGATTCCACAGCATTTAGTCATTTTAGGTGGGTCTGTCGTCGCACTCGAATTAGCACAAGCTTTTCGTCATTTGGGAGCTCAGGTGACAGTCATGGCACGCAGTACTTTTTTATCAAAAGAAGATCCCGACATCGGGGCAGGGGTAAAAGAAGCATTTGAAAGTGAAGGAATTCAAGTAAGATTACACTCCGTACCGACGCTTATTAACCACAACGGTAAAAAATTTACTGTATTCAGCCAACATGGCAAAATCGATTGTGACCAGTTGCTGGTCGCGACAGGTCGACAATCCAATTCTGATACATTAGGTCTAAATCAGATTGGTGTAGACACCACAGAAAACGGTAACATTATTATTAATAATCAGATGCGAACTTCAGTTGACAATGTTTACGCAGCAGGCGATTGCAGCACTCAACCACAATTCGTATACGTCGCTGCAGCAGGGGGCACACGTGCCGCGCGTAATATGACAGGGGACAACGTTTCACTAGATCTATCTATCCTGCCAGCCGTCATTTTTACCGATCCGCAAGTCGCAACTGTTGGAATATCAGAACAACAAGCCAACGCGCAGGGCTTAGAAATTAAAGTCAGGAAATTAGATATTGAACATGTCCCGAGAGCAATTGCTAACTTTGATACACGTGGATTTATAAAACTGGTCGCAGAAAAAGACAACGGTCAGATAGTAGGGTGCCAAGTGCTTGCCAATGAAGCTGGTGAAATTATTCAAACAGCGGCTCTGGCGATTCGTAATAAAATGACAATTGAAGACTTAGCCAATCAATTGTTTCCCTATTTAACGATGGTGGAGGGACTGAAATTGTGTGCGCAAACTTTTTATATAGACGTTAAACAATTATCCTGTTGTGCTGGCTAGTAAGGGTCGCCAACATTATAGAGTATGAAATGAGTTTCGATATTGTTTGCGACACACATTAAAGCCGTGCAAAAATGGATGTAACACAGGAGTGTACGATCGACCGAAGTCTACACAAATGTCCTAGCATTGATAGATCATTATATGTAACGCGCAAGGATTTCCTAATGTGAGTAGAATTTAAGCGTAAAATGTTATTGTTTTCCTATATCAAAATACAGGGGTTCGTTTCCCTTTTCTAATTCTATTCGCCATTTGTGTAGTATGCCGCAAAGATATTTAAAAAAATCATAACCAGGTTTCTTAGTAGCTAGATACATTGCACCTTTAATTTGATATGGTGTAAAAATACAGAGAAAATTAATTAGCGAATCTTCTTCATAATCCTCAGTGCATTTTGGCCGCTCTAACCAATACTTGATAATTTCATCTAATTCTAATTTGGATGTTTTTCTTTTAATGAGCATAGTTATGTCAGTTATCCTTTGGTTTGTTATTACTATCAATAGCTTCGCGAATATTGTCTGCGAACACTATTATAAAGGCGCTTTGTCCACGATTTACACTAGTCTATACAAAAAACCCTCACTTAAATAGGAACCGCGTCTAGCATTGTAAGAACTTTTTACATTTGCATAGCAGCCATTAGAGTGCCAGCTTCAGAGTTAAGTATCAACTTGCGAGTTACTACTAAGCAGCCATTTAATTCGTCAGCTGTGAGTCGATTCAGCCGAAATGACAGTTTCATGACAACTGCATTTCGTTAGCGTGATACCGTTCACTTGTTAGTTGTTGATTAAAGATTCTATTTTATCCATTAAAATCACTGCCGCATTATCTGTAAAACGTCGACCTTCATCAATGTATTCCCAAACTGTCGCATCATTTTTCCAGCCACCTTGGTTTTTAATCGCTTTAAAATCGACATCCTCACGTGCAGCCGAGGTAGACAGACCACGTCGAAAGCTGTGACTGCTAAGGTCATTTGCAAACTCAAATCCACAGGCCTGTCCTAGGTTTTTCAACAAATCATTCACCGCGCCGGGGTTGATGGCGTGATCTTGCTGCATTTGATCCCAACGATTCACTGGGCGAAAGACGGCGCCTGAATTAATATTTGCTAATTCTAGCCAGGCTTTAAGTGCACGTACTGGACAAACCTGTTCGTTGCCATAAGGTAAGGCCCGATACATTCCTTCACCCGTTTGATCCGTTTTTGAATGCGGAAGCTGAATGATGAGTCCTTCGGTCTCCCAGT
>QIKQ01000052.1 GCA_003233075.1 Gammaproteobacteria bacterium | reverse complement strand
TTTTACAAATTTTCTACTATTCTTACTAATACTATCCGATCTTTATACTTTGAGTAAATAGTTTGTACTATGCGGGATGCGGCACCTTTTCCTTTTAATAACAATTTTACTTTTTATTCTCGTCAAATAATATGTTGGATGCTAATATATGTTTACAAGGCCCACGTTCACCTTGGTATTTGTTAAACCAGGGGCAAGTACATTTGTCACTGTCTTCTCGAATTTGAACAAAATGTTCAACATCGTTTCCTTTCACAAGATAGTCCGCTTCAGTTTCATTAAGGCGTTTGTTCAGTTTAATTTTTTTGTTGCTGACCAGTTTTCTGGCATTAATTAATCTGGGTTGCAGAGATTCAATTTTATCCAGATCGAAAGGCAGTTCACGATGAAAATAATGACCTGTACTAACATCAAAGCCGGCCAGTCCATTTGCGCCAAGCGCTGTTAACGCGGCGATAGTATCGTTCTCATTCAAGTTAAGTGTATTTGAAAGAGCGTTAACATCAATCTGGTTTTGCCAGTTCAGTTGAGCCCGGACTTTGGCGATTGTTGTTTGCCAGCAATTTGTGGCTAGTGATTCTAGTATCTGTCCTTCACCCGAAAAGCCTCGATAGATTTCTGGACTCAGGAGAAGAAAAAACCGCACATTTTCATACTCAATATCCCAGGCACAAAGCGTATTTTTATCGTTAGACCAGATTTTTATGGTTTGAGCATAGCATATTAGTGGCTCGATGACTTTAAGTCGGTGCAAACCGGAGATGCGTATTGCATCCTCTGCAGGTCTTTGACTTAATCGTAGTGAGTTACCCCGCTTTGTAATATAGGATGGTTGCTTTGGACTTGTCTTAGGAATACTACGAACTAATCTAAGTGCTTCATTGGCACTGCACTTGATTTTTAACATTAAATCTGGCTGAAATGATTGGACTTCGCTAAATCCCTTTATCCAGCGTAGGGGCAACTTTACTTTTTTTTCGACTATCGATTCGTTTTCTTTGCCCCTCTTCCTTTCAAGGGTAAATTCCTGTTTGCCCACTGCGATTTTTATTTCGTCATTATCACGAACACGTCTTAAGGCATTTCGCATAGGATCATTAAAATCAACATTAGTTGTACCACGTCCTTCAATTTCAGTCTTAAAAAAAGCTGAGGTTAAGTCTACCCGTGCATAGATGCCGCAGCAGGCACTGAATCCTTCAAGACGCAAAACTCCATCATTGCTGGTAACGACTGGATCAAGGACATTAGGTGGAATGGGTAAAAAATAATGAGTGCGAACGATTTCAGATAAAATTAGTAGTAATTGAGCCCCTAAGCGAGGCTTACTTAGCTCCCCTTTGAAAAAATAGGGGTGATTGTGATTTGCATTGCAGGTTGCTAAATCCAGTCCGAAAAATGTTGATTTTGTATCCTTATGAGTATTTAAATTTGAGTCATAAAGATACTTATAAGTAAAATTGATTGCGTTTGATGCCATTTAATCTCCAGTTTCGATCATGGTTTTGATCTAGATGGTACTATATATCCGTAAATTTATACAATAAACACTTAGGCAGTCATGATTAAGAATCGGACAGAGAGCTAATAAAGTAATCGCAACAGGTTCAGACAGAGTACCTAATGAATGAAAATCAGCTTGTAGAATTAGTTTTTAAGTCGAAATCCATAGATGAAATTTCGAAGTCTTTCATCGGTTTAGCAAAATCAGAGAGAAAGAAATGCGCTAGTACCGCTTTCGCGGTGTATAAAGCAATTGTTGATAATGGCGATTATGCGAGAAGTATTGTTTACAAAAATCACTATACAGATGATCCCGAGAAGGCAAAAGCCAATAAGGATCTGACTTACATCAAGCCCACTTTAAAAATGTTTCTGGAAAAGTACGATGTATCTTTACATTCGAAAGAATACAAAAAAAGTTGTTACGAGCGGACTGTTATGTACGACCTTCATGCCAGTGTGGCAGTTTTCGCAACCTGTAGTTTATCCAAGGTAAAGCAATTATCCGCTGCAATAGGTTACAGATGGTATGCTCAATCGACGCAGCCGATTATTGACATTTTATTAGATCGTCAACCTGACTGGATAGATAAATGGCTGGAATTTGAGTTAGATCTAGATCCAGACCTAGGGCAGAGATCACTGGTTTCATTTGATTTGATTTATACGTTATGGAAATCCGGCTTGTGTCAAAAACCAAATAGTAGTCGATATGCGTATTTATTTGTCATGAAATTTAGTCCTGACCATTTATGGTCGCATTCAGATAAAAAACCGGATTTTACCAAAATAGTTAAATTCATAGATAATAACCCGGACTTACTTGAATTTGAACTCTGGAAAATTCTAGAGTATGGAGCGCCGGCATTAATTCGTGATTCATACTGTAAATTAGTGGATGACTCACATTATCAAGATTGGAGTAAATTATTTCTAAGTTTGATAAATTCTGGTCAAATGGATCGCGAACATATAATCAAAACGATATTTAAGGGAATTGAACGTATGGAGGGCTCCAGTACGTTAAAAGGATTCATGCAATTTTATAAAGACCTAGAAATCAGTACGCTGGAATTAAAGAAATATCAAGCGCGAGTTATTAAACTGCTGGACTCTGAAAGTGGTCCCGTTAAAACTTTTGCAATTAATTTACTAACTAAATTGGAAAAAAGTAACCTAATAGATATCCCATTGGTCCTGACCGCGATCGAACCAATCTTTAATTTACCCACTAAATCCCATGCGTTGTTGCTGATTAAACTAATTGATAAACTATTGAAGAAAAATAGTACAAATTCAGATTTACTTGATATATTGGTAAAAGCTTTGTCAAGTCCTCACGAGGATGTACACCGATCCATTGCCAAAACGTTAAATAAACACACTGAAAATTTATCGGTCGCTCATCAAAATGAGATCGAGCAGTTGACGGAGCTTATGTCAGTTGCAACCAGACCAATGGTACTTAAGTTAATTGAAAAAAATACAACAGACAATCTTCAAAACAATAATTCGATTGAATCACTTTCAGGCATTGAACAACCCGAATGGAGTGAGTTTGACCAGCAAGTAAGTGAAATCGATTTTAAAACCCGAGAAAAATTTGGTTTAAATTTTGACTACAAAATACTGAAAAATTATCCTGAGAATAATTTAAATTATAACTACGAGCATACCCGACTAACCAACGAACCGAACAGAGTAATTCCTCTTGAAGGCGCAGATCAAGTTCTCGATTTAATAGCGGTGTTAATTGAGCAAATCGATGACCCGGTTAAACTCGAATTAATGTTGGATGGAATTAGCCGCTTTAATGTCGTTAGTTGTGATAATTATCAACAACGTAGCTTACCAGTTTTAAAAAGAATAGATAAATTACATGAGTCTTTTTCTTCTTCCGGGATTATAAATTGCGATGGCATGGCTGATCATTTTTATTATTTATTAAGTGGATGGTTAAACGATCAGTATGATCTTGATCATTGTAAATCAGGTGAAAAAATATGCGGGTATGAATTATTTCTGCAATCACGTTTATGGGAAATCATGAAACGAAAATCGAAAGGTGATCCTGGCATACTGTTATCATTACCTACTGAGCAAACGGGTTGTATTTGTGCAGATAGCTTAATCGATAGATTAGATCAGATTGAAAAGCTTGATGTAAAAATTTATCCTCTGGACTATTTGCAAGCGTTACTCAGGGTTGATCTACAGGTTAGTAATGATGCACTAAATCAATTAAAACGCATTAAGTTGAATGAAGCACGAGCATTGGAATTCGCCTTAGGAGGCAAACCTCCCACCCAAGAGGATTTAAGCAATTTACCCTATTGGTTACTGGCAGCACGACGTCGGCATCCGATCGATTCGAGTGCGAGCTATTTTAGCAAATGGATAAAGACGGATAAAGTTTCTGTTGGTGCATTTGAACCCTTAAATTATAAATATTCTATGGAAGAACAAGAAAGATCTATTGGCGATGAAACCTGGACTTATAAACAGTTAGTTATAAAGATAGAAAAATTAGAGAAAAGCATTTTTCCGGAAAATTATAATCCAGATTATTTACGCAGACCAAATTACGCTGGGTTGCAAAAGCAGATAAAACAATTTGTAATAAATCATGGCCTTAAAAACCGGGATTCCATTTGTTTGTTTCCCACGTTGGCGTTGCAGCAGATTACCGGTGAAATGGGTGGGTGGATGAGTGGGAATCCGATAGTGATTGAATGGTCTTCATTACTTTGGCCCTATAATCTGGATCACTTATTCATTAGTCGGCTACCTAGTATAAATTCCCGAATCGATGATAACTCATCAAGAGAAGAACCGAACTATCGGGTCCTCAAACCAATATTTGATACGAACATTCCTTTGTCTGAACTGGCATTATTTGTTGTGGCAATAGCGATAAACTCGAAAGATCAGGATGTGTCTAACTTAAGCATTGATTTGCTTATAGATTCCATTGGTGACGGTCGTCTCAATAGTGTTAATTTGAATAAGCCACTGCTTATTTTGGCAAATATAAATCTTATAAAACCAACTCGATTGTCGAAGGTATTAAAGGAAGTGAGTGCAATATCGATGCTTGAGAAATATATCGTTAAGGAAATAATTCAAAACTTGCTTTCTGGATTAGAAAAAACACCTAAAAATGCACATTTATTGCTGGAAGTGTATCGAGATAATCTGATTAGTCTCAATCAGGCGGCTAGTGAGGCAATGCGAGGGAATTTATCAAAAATGAAAGGAAAGACCAAGTTGGCACTAGTCGCAAAAGAAATTATTTTACTGAATTCAGATGATAATCGATTAGATGAAAAGATAGCATTCTCACTTGCTTCAACCCGCTTAAAACGAGCACAATCTTATGTATAAGGGTATGATGGTACGTGATAATATATGAAAGAAAGGCTTTACAGTAATATTTTAATAATGATATATAAGTACGGAGCTAACTACTTGATACATATCAATGCGTAGATTTAGAAATGTAGTAAATTTATATAACCATTTTTCTGACAGTTAAATCTAAAAAACTTGATAATTTTTTAGATTTAGTCTTCGAAGAGTAGGGGTTTGGTTGCTTAAAGTACTATAGGAAAGAAATGAATAAACAGATTTCAAGAGATAATTAAGGGTATTTGATTCATCCCGATGAATGGGATGAGAATATTGCCGGTGAACTAGCGAAAGAAGAAAGTATTGAGTTAAATGACGCACATTGGTCGGTGTTAAATATTATGCGAGACTACTACAGTGAGCATCGGGTTGCTCCTGATATTCGTCATGTCATGAAACCCTTGGCAAGCGATCATGGCCATGACAAAAAGGAAGTTAAAAAACTTATTTTTAGCTTATTTCCCTATGGGTATGTAAAGCAAGCGTGCAAAATTGCTGGTATGAAACGACCTCGTGGATGGAGTACCGGTTAGAACACATATTTTGCTTACCTATATAGAGTACCAAAAATTAGGAATTTAGCAGTCATCCTTTTGAATTATGCGCTAAAAATTCTTTCTGCAATAGGAATGAATACAGGAAGAATTTAAAATAAGCCAGCACTATGCTAACAATGAAAATATCCCGCCAGCTTTATTCTATAATGTATCTTTTGACGAGTTTTTTTAAATTATAGTAATTATCACTGCTAATGGTATGGACCCACCTCCTTACTAACCGGCATCAAAAGTGCCATGATGGAGATACGAAACAACCATCTAAAGTGAGAAAAAGGAAAAGGTGCCACATAGCATAAACTTTCTTTGAGAAAAAGGTGCCGCATCCCACATAGCATAAACTTTTACAAATTTTCTACTATTCTTACTAATACTATCCGATCTTTATACTTTGAGTAAATAGTTTGTACTATGCGGGATGCGGCACCTTTTC
>QIKQ01000033.1 GCA_003233075.1 Gammaproteobacteria bacterium | reverse complement strand
CCTCATGTCAAGAAAATAATCGCCTTTTTTGATGTTTTTTTACTAAAAATTTCCTCTAGTTAATGCAAGTTTCTAACCGGACACTGCTGAAAAGAACTAGGCTTTCCTGAAGCCTTTAACTTTGATGGTGTGACTGCTGGTCTAAGAGTAAATCAGCAAGTACATGCACCATTATTGTGTGTTGTTGATGTCTTTGATGTAGCTTCCGGTGATTTGAGCTTACCGAGTATCAGCCAATAATACAGACTCATAACAGCATGGTCGACACTAGTTGGCCATGCTAAAGCAAGCGCAATTTTTATCCTCACATTGACGATAAAATATAACAGTCATACTAGAGATTTTAATAATGAAAGCACATATATTCGATACCCACGTAACCACCGCTAATGGCAACTATTATCATTTTGATGTTTTGGTTTCAGATGCAACCAAAACACAGGCGACCGAGTTTGCTCAGCATTATCTTGATTCTATCGGCATTAACGATGCCGATATAAAACAACAGGCGTGCGACTTTTGCCATAGTGAAATGGCAAATCCGGCTGTTAAGCAACAAATCGAAGCAACTGGATATTATATTATTCCTATGCAGGGTTGCCCTGCGGGTTAGTGATACCAAGTCGCATAAATAACGGGTCATCTTCAAATGGTTTAAATATCCAAGAACCGCATTGCTTTCAATCCCAATAGCCAGCTATTGCTCAATCAAGCGCATTGTTCTTGAACATTTATCCTCATTGTTTCTCTTAAGAAAAGTTGACCACTTACTTAAGCGAATTGGTATGAGTTATCAAACAAGGAAAAATTATGAGAAAGATCGCGTGTGACTTACATGACTATGTAGAAATTTCCTGTATGTTTGGTTATCAGGTAAGGTTTTAGCTTAAGTCTGGCCAAGTATTAACGGCAATACCGGTAACAACACAAACAGTGCAAGGGCAACGAGAGTTTTTGTTATTGAAACCAGTTGCCAGTATATACCCGTAGCGTTATAAATTTAGGTGTTTTCACATGCATCTGTGTCTCATCTTCGATTTTTCTTCGATTTTTCCTCAATTAAAAAAACTCAACTTAGAGCGACTAAGTCTGCATTTTTTTTCAATCGGAAAAACCAAATCTAAGGCACATCTACACGCACTAACACCTAAATCTATAACGCTACGGGTATAGATAAATTAACACAAGATAAAATATTGCTCACTGAGCTGAAGTCGATGGCAGTGTTAACTGAAAATGCTCGTTTTAGTTATATCGAATTTTAGCGGAACAAGGTATAAGTGTTAGTGGTACTAACACTGTTGCGCAAGCGCTGACCCCAGCTAAATTAAGGCATTTAATGAAAAACGTATTTTCTCCTCTAGAACAAATAGAGAACATTGAAGCGAAAGTCGTTGCTGGTATTGAACGTTTATCGACTGTTTTTAAAAGTAGCCTACAGGACACGGCAAAAAAATATAAGTTAACACCGCTGCAAACCCAGTTACTTATATTTATCGCCGAACATCCGGCTAAATTATGCTCGGTGACGCAACTGGCGGATGAATTTTCTGTCACAAAAGCAACGGCAAGTGATTCACTCAAGACGCTCGTAAACAAAGGGTATTTGGAAAAAATATACAACCCCAATGATGCAAGAGCATTTCACCTGAACATTGCACAAACAGCGAAAGTTATGGTGAATGAATTGAGCCATTTCGGCTTGGCAATGGCGGGCCATTTGAAATCAATGGATAAAAATGAATTAGAACGTTTGTCTGAATCAAATCTGAAGATGTTAGGCTTTTTCAGTAAAGCGGGCTTGATCACCAGTCGTATGTGTTATTCTTGTCATTATTATGAAAAGCACAAAGATGGCTTTCACTGCCATTTGATGAAAGTCGATTTACCTGCCATTGCATTGCGACTGGATTGTCCTGAGCATAAAAAAACAAAATGAAAGCGGGACAACTAACGGCCCCGGCCACGCAAAACTTAGGTTAGGAATGACCGGCCCTTAGCAAGATTATGTTATTGCTTTAATGTTTGAGATAACTTTTCTATTGACTGAGTGATCTCTTTTTCAGTGATCGCACCGAAACCAAAGCGAATGTGGCTAGGCTCTTCTGAATCATCACTGTAAAGTGTACTTAAGTTAGAGTCTTTGTTCTGTAAATTGTCTATTTTTCTTCCTGCTACGAGTTTTGAAATGTCGACCCATAGCGCCATTCCTCCGGTAGGTAAATTGAATGAAATATTATCGCCAAACACCCGACAGAATTCACTTGCGGCAAAATTTCTTCTCGCTTCGTATTGCTTCCTGGCTTTACGAATATGCCGCTTTACTTCACCTGATTCCATTAAGTCTGATAACACGTGCTCAGTTATTGTGTTGCCTTGTCTGTCAATAAGCACAATTTCTTGCGCTGCTCTTTCAATAAATATCTTATCGGCAGCTAGATAACCTACTCTTAGGCCGGGAGCAAATACCTTCGACATTGAACCTATGTGCACAACATTTTCTGAGTTAGGCAGACTGGCAAGCGGGGGGATTGGTTTTGCTTCGTAATGAAACTCGTGGTCATAATCGTCTTCTATCACAGAAAATTGATACTGCTTAGATAATTTGAGCAAATTTAGCCTTCTATCCATTGGCAAGCATACGGTCGTGGGATATTGATGATGAGGCGTAATATAAATACCCGCTACCTCATGTTGAGTTAATAGTTTTTCCAACGCTAAGATGTTTAAACCATGGTGATCTAATTTACACGTTAATATTTTAAAGCCATTTGATTCAAATGCCGCTTTTGCTGGCGCATAACACATCTCTTCCACAATAATAGCCCCCTTATTTGGGTCTAATACTCTAGAGGCCAGATATATGCCCATTTGACTTCCCCTGACGATGCAAATCTGTTCAGAAGAGCAATTCATAAACCTATCATCAGTCAACATTTTTTGGATTGAATCGCGTAGTTGCTTAGTACCCCTAGGATCCCCATAACCGAGATTTGAATGGCGACTTAAGCTAATGCACGCTCTTCTATATGCTCTGGCAAGTATTTTATATGGGATCAGTCGTGTATCTGGAATACCGTCATTTTCACCCGATATGTTAATACCAGTACGGACTGAATCTTGATAAATATTCTCTACCAGATTTGAAGCTGGCTTAGTATTATTTATGTTACTTATTAGCAGCTTATTCTCTTCAGAGAGTCCTTGCTCAGGAAGCATATTTGAAACAAATGTACCCGATCTAGGTTTGCTCACTATCCAGCCCTGAGATTCAAGTTCTTCGTAGACTTGTTGAACCGTTTTTCGGTTAACCTCTAATTGCTTTGCTAAGGAGCGTGATCCCGGCAGCATGGTGCCGGGTGCGAGGCGTCCATTCTTAATATCAGTTATTAGCTTATTTAATAATCGAGCATGAAATGTTTTGCCTGTGCTACCTTCCAACCAAAAATGCGTTTGCCAAGGTCTTAACATACTGCCCTCAATCTGGACCATTAGAGTTGTTAAATCTGGATGTTATTAGTAATCCAGTATCTTGCTATCTTGCCTTAATCATTAAAGAAAAACAAAGATACGGAGAAACTTATGATGAAAACAGCTTCTTCACCAAAAGAAGAGTTAATGATAAGTGCCCAAACGGATATGAAAAATCTGATCCAGGATGTAAATCTAACCGATCGTCAAAAGCTGGCGTTGACATGTCGGATCTTATTTGACAAAGGTCATGATGTTGGTTTGGCAGGGCAGATCACCAGCCGTTCTGACAAATCGAATACCTTCCTAACGCAAAGGTTTGGTTTAGGGTTTGATGAAATTACCGCGGCTAGCTTGATGGAAGTAGATCATGACCTTAAACCATTAGACGGCGAGGGTATGGCTAATCCCGCTAATCGCTTTCATACGTGGATTTATAAAGAACATCCAGAAGTTAACTGTATTGTTCACACACACCCTACTTATATCGCAGCATTATCAATGTTGAAAGTGCCTCTGGTTATTTCTCAAATGGATATCTGTGGTTTGTACAACGATTGCTCATTTGTAGCTGATTGGCCGGGTGTACCGGTAGGCAACGAAGAAGGCATCATTATTTCTAAAGCCTTAGGAAAAAACCGAGCCGTTTTTCTTGCTCATCATGGCCAACTTGTCACCGGTAGAACTATTGAAGAAGCGTGTAATCTGGCTATCTTAATTGAACGCGCCGCTAAATTACAACTACTCGCTATGTCTGCCGGACAAATTCAACCTTTGCCGGCTAAATTAGCCCAAGAAGCTCACGATTGGGTTTCTACCGATAAACGAAATAAAATAAATTTTGCGTATTACGCAAGACAAGCGCTTAAAACTCACACCGATTGTATATAAGGAAAAAATAATGAATTTATCAGGTATTGTTGGCTACCCAGTCACACCTTTTAGCGATGATAATGGCAATGTAGATTTTGATAATTTAGGTCGCGTTATCGATACCTTACTTGAAGCACAGGTAGATGCAATTGCTGCGTTAGGCAGCGCTGGTGAAGCCGCTTATTTAACTGAAAATGAATGGCAGCAAGTGGCTGAATATACAGTGAAGCATGTTAACCATAGGGTACCCGTTGTGATCGGTATTGCCGAGTTGACCACGGCCCAGTCAATAAAACGTGCGCAGTATGCTTATCAAGTAGGTGTCGACATGATAATGGTATCGCCGTTCTCTTATTACAAGTTAAACGAAGATGAAATATTCGGCCATTATGAAAGCATTTCAAATGCAACGCCTTTACCGATTATGATCTACAACAACCCCGCAACTTGTGGTGTTGATATGTCACCTCAGTTCATGCTGAAGATGGTTAACGACATCACAAATACATGCATGATAAAAGATAGTACCGGCGATATTCAGCGTATGCATAAGATCTATAAACTTTCGAACGGGAAAGTACCATTTTTTAATGGTTGTAATCATATGGCGCTAGAAGCCTTTAATGCGGGAGCGAGCGGCTGGTGTACTGTTGCACCTTGCCTAATTGGAAAGCAACCAAAGCAGTTATTTGATGCCGTTAAACAAAGCGATAACGAAAAGGCGAGGGAGTTGTTTTATCAGCAATATGAATTTCTTGAGTTTATTGTACAGTTGGGCTTAGCGGCAGCGGTTAAATCTGGTTTCGCAATTCAAGGAACGCCAATTGGCGGGCCGAGAAAACCTCTGTTGCCTTTAACCGAGTTAAAGCAAAAACAACTGAAAACTATGTTGCTTGAATTAAACAGCGTTGCATAAGCAGTAAAGCGAAGGTGACTTACGTTGTTGCAGGGTGTTACTTCGTAAGTATTGAATTCTTTGAGTTAGAGATGAGTTAGTATTCTGTAAATATACGTACTGATTATCAGCAATGTCCGGTTAAGGACTTGCTTGTAAATGCTCCTGATTTTGAGAATCCAAATCATCGGGATTTGGGGGCACCTGAGATCCCCGAGTTTCATTAAGAATGAAAGCTCGCATTCTCTAACGCGTTTTATCGACACATGCTCCTCATGACAGTAAATGACGAGAAGGAGGTAAGTGATTAGGCCTGCTACGAATGATTATTAGTCTCCTGTAGATTATGAAAATAAGTAGAACGAAATGGAATAGGGTGTCCGGCAAAGTGTTGACGTATCATGTTCATATAATTGAGAATAACCACGAACATGCCAAAGCAAAGGCAGGTAAAATTATAGTCGAAACCGGAAATACTAAAATAGTCGATTTTTCTGTTGTTCATGTAAAGGTTTACACTAGCACTAACGATATAATCAAAACGACTCTCACTAATTTACAGAGACTTTGATATGACTCAAAAATTAAGACAAGCACCGGAACTTAATATTCAGAAATGGCTCAATAGTGATGAAGATTTATCGCTCGAAAAACTGCGTGGAAAAGTCGTCGCAGTTTTTGCTTTTCAAATGCTTTGCCCGGGGTGTGTTGAGCATTCCATCCCGCAAGCGCGGCGCGTTCATTCCATGTTTTCTGGTGATGATTTAGTTGTTCTTGGGCTTCACACCGTATTCGAACATCACGACGGAATGAAAGAAAATTCTTTAAAAGCTTTCATGCATGAATACCGTATTGAATTTCCCGTGGGTATTGATACACCATCAGGTGATGATAAAGATCCTATCCCTAAAACAATGCGTGATTATAGTATGAATGGTACGCCGACCATTATTTTGATTGACCGTCAAGGGCGCTTGCGAAAGCATAAAACGGGGCATGAGGATGATTTGACACTTGGTGCTGAATTAATGGCTTTGATGAAAGAAGAGGCTACTTCTCTCGTTGATATTACTGAAGAAAACCAAGGCGGCGTCTGTACAATAAAGGACGGGGGCACGTCATAGTAAAACACTCGAATTCTATTAATTTAAAATAAAGGAGAAAAGTACAACATGTCTATAAATAAAAATAACACAGCAATTTTATTCCATGACGGGTGTAATATCTGTCTTGCTGTTTCAGCAACATTTGAACAGATCATGCAAAACAGTGATTATCACTTTGATTCAGTCAATTTGGATATGGACAACAGTCGAGGCAATGAAGCGATAGAGCTCGGTGTGATACGCCTTCCTTCTCTTGTCGTTGATGGCAAGGTCTGGAAAATTGATGATCACTCATCGATTGAAGACTATGTGTGATACCCGCTTTTTTATTTTGAAGGAAAGTATAAATAATGCCAAAAGTCTGTATCGCCATACGTCATGTTCTTTTTGAAAATTTTGGTGTTTTTGAAAATCCAATTCGTGAATCGGGATTTGATATCGAATATTTCGATGTGCCAATTGATGATTTGGATGGGAATAGGTACGAAATAACTTCCCGTTTTATGCTACTGGACTAATCACGTAATTCCACTGTCCCAGTTTTTTGTCTGCCCTAATATTTTCCCATTCGTAGAAGTCACTAGCCACCTTTCTTCTTGTTCTATAAATTTTTTTGGTAACGGGAGAAAAGACTTTCAACCCTGTGGTGGTGGTTGTCGTTTGTTTGATTAACGTTTTGACAAGATCTAT
>QIKQ01000149.1 GCA_003233075.1 Gammaproteobacteria bacterium | reverse complement strand
ATTAGTTGAAACTAAAACAATAGATAAATCCACACCTCACTTCGCTATAACGATTCTAGATCGCTATCAGTTAAATAATTCATTGAGCAGTTGTGTAACTGAGCTGGACGATAATGCGCAACTAATTTCTTATGAAGAGTACTATCCGTTTGGCAGTACTTCTTATCAAGCAGGTAGAACATTAAGAGAAGTTAAATCTAAGCAGTATAGATATACAGGTAAGGAGCGAGATGAAGAAAGTGGTTTTAGTTATCATGGCGCAAGATATTATGCTCTATGGTTAGGACGATGGAATTCGGCAGACCCAATAGGAATCGAGGATGGACTTAACGTTTATGCATACGTTAAAAATAATCCCATAGGAAACGTAGATCATACTGGTAAGTGGACCTGGGGGCAGGTCGCGGGGATAGCTGCTGCTGTGGTTGTCGGAGTTGCCGTAACAGCAGCAACGGGCGGTCTTGGCGCACCTGCCGTTATTGCAGCGATTGCTGGTTGAGTTGCGGGTGGCGTTACAGCAGAAGTTGTTGAAGCTGTTGTGGATGGTAGAGAAACAAGTGTGGAGCGAATCGCTGTAACGGGCATAATTGGCGGCGTCACAGGAGGATTGTTTCATGGCGGTGGTCAATTATTATCTGCTGGGCTACGTACTGGATTAGGAAAAGCTCTGACTGCAAGAGTAGTTAATTCTGCAGCAGGCAGGGGGGTTGCAAATACATTTACACAAGCTTCTGCTCGCTTAGCAAGTGAAGGCGCAAGGCAAGAGGCAGCTCCGTTAGCAGTTAGAGCAGCAACTGTTGCTATCCGTGGCGCGCGAGGTACGCAAGCTTTTACTGAAGGAGCAGAAAGAACTGGTGAAGCAGTTAGGGGTGTATTTACAGGTACACCTTCGCGAACTGCAATAGCAAGAGAAACAGCAGAGGCTGGACTAGCGCAAGCTGAAGCGCAAGCCTTAGCTGTTTCTGAGTCAGGGGGTAGAGCACGGGCAGCGATTGTTGGAGAGATTGATGATGCGGCCATTTCGCTATCTACTAGAAGTGGGCGTAGTGGAACGGGGCCGGGTTCTGAAACGAGTCGACAAGCGATTGGTATTGGCGAAAGACCGATCGTCAGGAATGCCGATGGAATAGTAGCACAAGCAGATGCACCGGTAACGGCAGCGATTCCGGCGCCAGACCCAAGACTAATTCCTTTTGATGCGCCAAATCCTTACGGTCGTATTACTCAAAGAACAGTTGATGCTGAGTTAAAATTATTTGGTCAAACTTTGTTGACGACTGATGCAGCGCAAGGGGCTAGTTCTAGTGGGACACTATATTTATTTGCCGACAGAGGGATGTGTGGTAGTTGTACGGGGAACCTATTCAACTTGAGAGCTGCACTTCCTGCTGTTAATATTATTACAGCGCCACCATTACCTCAAATGTCTGGCGGAGCAAGCGGAATAGTGCCATTTTTCGAACTGAATTTTGATTTTAATGTTAGATAGGCAAGTATTTTATATTTAATTCTGAAATAACTTTAAAGGTAAGTCCTATGAGCAGATATATATTAGCAGGGGTCGTTAGAGCTTTGGATTTGTCAGTTTCAGCCGGGTTTTTAGTTAGGGCCTATGATCGTGATTTGCGTAACGAACAACTATTGGGAGAATCCGTCACAAATGAAGATGGATACTACGAAATTAAATACGACCCTAAACAATTTGCGCGAGCGGAAAAGAAACGTGCGGATTTAATTGTTCGAGTCTATACGCGTAAAGGCAAGAAGCTTTTATACGAACCTTCATTTGACGAGATTCTGTTTAACGCGCCTAAAGAAGCTGAGTTTAATATTCAGCTAAAAGTTTCAATCCCTGTTGAATGTGACGAGTTTACAACACTTGTCCGTACTACCGCATCATTGATTGAAAATATAGCTTTGTATGAGCTTGAAGAGAATAATGACAACCAGGATATTTCTTTTTTAAGTCGTGAGTGTAATGTTGAGTCGATAAAGCTAGATCATTTGGTGTTGGCGCATCGCATGGCCAATAAGTCAAGAATTGCAGTTGAATTTTTTTACGCCTTGTTTAGAAAAGATACCTTACTTAAAAATGATTTAAGCAGTGTTTTTACGCTTCGTTTCCAAGTGGATCTTAATAGCGATATTGAATCTTTGTTGTACGAGATTGCTTTAATTAATGAAAAGCAGATTGTTGCAGATATTAAGTTGGCGGTAAAAGAAAAAATCATACCTAGTATTAAAAAGGAAGATCTGAAAGATAGTTTAACTTTATTGGAAAAACTGAAAGGCAAAGCAAAAAAACACCATGCTAAAGCGCAGTCAAAAAAAGTAATTGAGTTAATTAGTACCTTTGCAAATAAAGAAAAAATACAACAAATTAGCGAGGTTTTGAAAGAAAGCAAACAAGATTATCGAAAATTTTTCGAGTTATTGTCAAGCACTGAGGTTTTTGAGTCAGCAAAAAATAGAGAGGAAGCCAAGGCGAGTGTAGAGATTGCAGAAATTATCGGGTTTGATGTTATTGCAGTGAATTCAGTTAAAGAACTAGCGGATGTTCAGAAACCAGAAGAATTAAAAAAGTTAGTTAAATCGGGACATGAAGGTTGGAAAGATTTATTGAGTAGGTCGGCAGAGAAAATTAAAGAAACTGGTATTAAGATAAACAACAAATTAATTGATTTACATGCAAGGTCACTCGCAAAGAAAACGGACTTGAAATTTCCTACTTTGGCATTTGCGGCAAAATTAAAACAAGAGAAAAAACCAAAATTTGAAACGCAAGATGAAATCATTGGCTTTTTTGATAAACATGACGAGTTCGATCTCAAAAAGTCTAACGTAGACTTGTTCTTTCGTAAGAAAAAAATCAGCCGCAGTAAAAATCAAAAATTACTTAAAGATTTAAAAAACATACAACGGGTTTACAAGCTGACTCCGGATTATGATAAAACAACTGCTCTCATCGAAAATAAAGTACATTCAGCCCAGTCGATTATTGGTTTTGGTAGATCTCGTTTTATAAATGAAATTGCGCCTAAGGCGGGGATAGCGTTAAAAGAAGCGGAAGACATTTTCGCGCGATCAGAAGCTGTACATACTGCCTCAATGATGATCGTGGGTGAGTTGCAGGATACCATGCGCAGTGCGGAAATCAGCGCGTCTAAAATAGATTCTTTGTCGCTTAAACTTAAAGCTGTGAGCGAAGATTTCCCCAATATGAAGTCGCTTTTCAAAATGACCGACTTGTGTGCGTGTGAGCAATGTCGTTCAGTTTATAGTCCCGCGGCTTACTTAGTCGAAGTATTACAATTTTTGGAGAAACGTAGCGTTGTTGATTTGACAACAAATCCTGTAACCGAAGGTTATCTTGCCAAAGATGTTCTATTTGAGCGGCGATCAGATTTGGGTGATCTAGATTTGAGTTGCGATAATGCAATGACGCCACTTCCATATATCGATTTAGTTTGCGAGATACTGGAAGACCAGATTGCACCTGATGCCGGTATCGATTATGCCGGGCCTATTACGGAGGGTGCGATCCCCGCAAATTTGCTCACACTTGTAAATGCTAAAAACATTCCTTTTACCAATAAAGCGGTTATTTTTGAACCCGACGTGAATGGTGATTACATATTACGGGATGATAAAGCAGTTTGTAAGATTATCAATGTGGCGGGCAACGATTGGAAAGTTAAACGTTTGCGACAAACCTATGCAAGCGCAGCTGAGTTAGCAGCAGCCCCTGAATACATAAATGAAGCTGCGTATATCGAATTGGAAAGTAGCAGCTATGCATTCAAACTACCTTTTTCTTTAGCCCACACAGAAGGTTCAGCTTATTTTGAACGGTTTGACATAAAACGTTCTGATTTGATGCGTGAGTACCAAATTGCCGCGACACCGGAAAATTTTGAGATAGCAGCTGAGAAGTTAGGTATTAGTGATCAGGAACGAGTACTTATTGTGGCGCCTGATGTTGGAAATCAAAATAAGTTTTGGAATGTTAATCCGGCTGATGTCGTTGCTGACATGGAAATTGTGGATACTTTTTTAACTAAATCTGGCTTGAGCTATCCAGAGCTATCAGAATTTTTACAACTCAAATACATTAACCCAGATGAGTTACTGTTCATACGTCATCTCGATGAGACTTGTGATACAGCACAAAAAGAAATTGATAGCCTGGATCTGGATGCACTGGATCGTATGCATCGATTTCTTCGTCTGATGAAACTAAGCGGCTGGAAAAAAGAAATATTGAACGAAATTGTAGTTCAAGTGAATTTAGGAAAATCCGCCCTGAATAATAATTGTCTGGAGTTAATGGGGCAGTTGCTTGAGATAAATGAGCGAACTGGAATTAAGTTGGACGAGTTGATCGGATTTTACGGCACGATTCCACATGTTGACCTAGTAGATTCAAACTATCAGTCTTTATATCAAACCATTTTTCTGAATAAAGCAGTGAATGGTTTTATCGATGAAGGCTTGAAAATTGAAAATATTGATGTAGGTGATCTTATAAGCAACCACAAAACAAGTGTCGCTTTGTGTTTGCAAGTGACTGAAGAAGAATTGGATAGCTTATTGGTTACCTTAGTGAATGCTGATTTGACTTATTTGAATTTAAGCTCATTGTATGCCAGCACGTTATTAAGTCGACGTCTTAAAATATCGGTCAGTGACTTTCTGGTTTATAAAGAACTTATTAATATTGATATTTTTTTCTCTCCTGAAAATACACTACAATTTATTGAACGATTTACTTTGGCGAAGGAATCTGCCTTAGGAGTTGAAGATGTTAAATTTCTATTGTTTCATGAAGCATCTAATTTAGTTGACCGGGAAATCAAAGACGACAAAATAACCTCAATACTTAAGGCTCTGCAAACTAGTTATCAAGCAGCCTATGATTCGACCCGAAGCCCGTTTAATGTTGATCTCATGGCCGATGAACTAAAGGAGCCGTTAAAGAATTTACTGCTTCAACTGCCAGGCATGAATGAGGAAATTGCTAACAACTTTATGCGTATGGTGGATTACGATTGGACGGCGCCACCCAATGCGGCAGATTACATTGATGAACACTTAAGCGCGACAATTGAAAATTTAGTGCAAATTAAAGCAGCGCAAGCTGCTTTGGAAGCAGCTCCTGGGCCGAATTTGGAGGATGTTGAGGTAGAACGAAAAGGTTTAATCGAAGCCTTATTAACGGAAATTAGCGCCTATCTATATCAAGCTCAAAAACAAAATAGTTTAAAGACGCAAATAAGCGAGTCCTTTAGTGTTGATATAGAAGTGGCCAGCGCTATTTTGGATAATGCTTTTGTAAAACAACTCGTTCCAGCAAATGTACTGTTAAAGACTCATTTATCAGGTGATTTACTTGTTGATTTAGTTAATATTCCTGCGAACCTTCCAGTTGTCAATGAAGCCACTTTTCCCAAACAATTTGCATCACTTAGACTGTGCCATAAATTATTTTTACTTAGTTCATCGGTAGGAATTAGCAGTGATAATTTAGCTTGGCTATTGAGCAATAGCTCCACTTTCGTCTGGTTTGAGATGGATTCGGTTCCTTTTCAAGCGGGACAGATAAAAGCTGCGTACCAAAATTGGGAAGTTTTTGTAAAAACATTGGGTTTATTGAATAGCTTGTCGGCAGTAGTGAATCCGTCAGATGCAGAAAATCCGATTACTTTTGGTTCAATAATGGACTTATTATTACCAACTGATGCGCTGCCCTTTACTGGTTCACGCGATGAATTACTAAATACCATGGCAATTTTAAACGCTTATGATCGAGATTTGCTCGACGAAATTGATTTGTTTTTCGGGTTTTCTAATCCGGACATAGGCGCTTATCGAAATCCCGAGACCTGGCGGAAAATTTCGCGCGTGATGGAATATCCACGTAAAATGGGTGTTCCTTTAGCGCAAATTAATAGTTATTTGAAAGCGCGTCTGGATGTGGCAGATACTGAATCGTTGCGTATGGCCCTTAAGGCACGCTATACAGAAAGTCTTTGGTTAACGACGCTCGCGGAAATCATGGATAATATTCGTCCACAAAAACACAAAAACGCGATGCACTGGTTGCTTATTTGCTAGCAGTGATACCCAGTATTAACGATGAGAATGAGCTATTCGATTTCTTTTTAGTGGATGTTGAAATGGAAGCTTGTTTGCCTTCGTCGCGAATAGTTCAGGCACATGGCGTTATACAATTATATGTACAGCGCTGTCTGATGGGTTTGGAACCCTCTGCTGCAGCCGATGTAAAAAATGATAAGAGCTGGCAGCAATGGCAGTGGATGCGCAATTATCGTGTCTGGGAGGCAAATCGAAAAGTGTTTTTATATCCAGAGAATTGGGTTGAGCCTGAACTGTTAGATGATAAGTCCACTTTGTTTCAAGAACTAGAAAATGAATTATTACAAAATGAAGTCAATGAATTTACCACTGAAGATTCCTTAATCCGTTACTTAGAAAAGCTCGATGAAATATCTTTTTTGGAAGTAGTAGCAACCTACTATCAAACTGATATTTATACCATGCATGTTTTTGCTCGAACCAAGGGTGGTGACCCGGCGCAATATTATTATCGTCGTTTTGAAAAGGAACGTTATTGGACTCCGTGGGAGCCAGTACAGTTGGAAATCAATACGAATCAATTACTTGCTTTTGTTCGTAACGATCGTCTACATCTGGCTTGGCCGGTCTTTACGGAAGAAGCGAATCCAAATCAAGACGCGACAGTTCCTCAAATCTCTGATTCTTCCAGCAGTACACAATCTATGGATAAACCTGAGCGAAGACTTAAAATCCAACTTGCCGTAAGCC
>QIKQ01000312.1 GCA_003233075.1 Gammaproteobacteria bacterium | reverse complement strand
ATTTCATGTCTCAAATAGTAACTCTATCAATTTAGTCCTATTTAGCTAGGTTTCATGAAATATTTTCATATTAAGCGGGACAGCAGTGATAATTTATATAATGTGATACCGACTGATATTCGAGGAGAAAAATTTTAGTCATTTGCTTTCGTATAAGTTAAAAAAAGAGATTCCAGCTCATGTGCTTTGTGTAACCAATCATAGTTGTCTGCGGCTATTTTGGCCAAGACTGAGGAGAATTCTTTTTCCCGACTTAAATTAATTAGATTAACTAATTGTTGCGCAATAGAGTCAATTCGTTTCTTATTGTCCATGTCTATTTTTAAAAGATCTACAAGCGATGCATCCAAGAATTGATTAAGCTCGTCTATACCGTATTTGAAGCCACTGAAATAGCTAACCAGTGGAAAGACACCGTTAGCCAATGCTTCCATGAGTACCAAGCCATAGGCCTCGTGTCTAGCCGACGGAAACACCGCGATGTCGGCACAGGGAAATAAGTAAGAGAGTTGCTCATGATCCATGCGGCCAAGAAATTGAATTTGTGTATCTAAATTTCCAGCGTTACTAAAGATTCGAGCTTTATTTTTTTGTATTGATAAAAATTCGACTATGTCTATCCAGGGGCCTTCTTCATCACTTCGGTCGAGGCTAAAGCCACGTTTAGATAAGAGTTCAAGCATCGAGTCATTTTGCGTAGTGATACTATAAATAAGAGCCTCAAGTATTTCCCGATAAGCGCCAGAACCAATAATCAGTAATTGCGCTTTTGGAAGCTTTTCAAGTACCATAGCGAAAGCGCAAACTAATGATTGCAAGCCCTTACCAGCTGTAAGTGCACCGACAAATAAAATGATCGGCTGCTTCGTATCTAGTTTCTCCAATTTGTTTGCCACATCAGAGTCTAGAAAATTTTCCTGATATTGGTCAAATTGTGTTTGAATTTTATCAATATTGCCGTCACTAACATACTGCTTTATAGCGAGTGCTTGCTCGGGCGTTTTGCCAGCTGTATTTGTCGCGCAGTACTTACTTATAAAGGCATTTATGTTGCTATGACGTTTTGATTTTGGGATTGGAAAAAACAAGCTGGTATCAACGCCGATACCGACAATGTGTGTTTTACTGATAATTGTTTTTTCTAGGTCTGGATATAAGTCCACAATTCGATTTCTAACTTCACTGTTGCCGCTGACAATCATGTCGGCACCCACGACTGCATTGCGACCAATCTCTCGATAGCGAGAATCTTTTTTCACGGTATATTCAATAGCACTGCCGTGCAAAAAAAAAGCTAAAGGAATATTATACTTTTTACATGCAGCAAGTGCGAGTGAGGGCTGCATAACTAAATGATTTGCAAAAACAATGTCAGTTTTAAAAAGAGCAAATAGTTTATCGAGTACTAAAGTATTGATTTTGATAAATGTTTCGAGCTCTTGATCTGAGAGCTCATTAAAACTTTTCACATCACCCGGTCTTTGTTTATCAGTCAAATAAACTGGATATATTGGTCCACAAGGAATTTGATGCAAACGGCATTTGATATTTGAGCGTATTGTTTTGCGTTCAAAACTAAGGTCGTCCTTCCAATTGACTATTTGATCTATGAACGGGTAATTTTCTGGGTGTTTTTCTCTGCATATCAGCTCTACCTGATGGCCCAGTTTCAGAAATGACTTGGCAAGATAGCGATTATACTCATTACTGCCTGATCCTATCAGTTCGTAGCCATGAAAGAGCGTTATTATCATAATTTGAGTAAAAAGTGAGTTTTAATCATATGCGTTCCAACGAGCAGACTATTTATAATAGGGCTTATTTCCACTTCAACTTAAGGTTAATCATCTATTGTGAACGGGTCGTAACTAATCAGTAAGTAATATTTTTGCGATCAAGTTTTAAGGGCAATTATTAGAGGTGCCCTTAAGTAAAAGTTGGCGGTAGTATTAATATAGCAAATGGTTTGAATTTAAGCAGTAAGAATATTGTTATTCGCTCGTGGAGTACTATGAACACAGGTGACAACGGTTAGCGTAGCTTGTGCCATATTAGGCTTTAAAACTCTGCGTTCACATATTTTAACCTTAGCCTTTTTTGGCACAATTTCATCACATCTAAGCAAAAAAAAATCGCACATAGATTTCAAGCGGCAATGATAGTACAGTTTTTAGCTGGAAAAGTTAAATTTCGGGATGAGAGTGTTTTCGTTGTTGGATTGCGGCACGACATACATTTTAGGCTGTAATTTTGCATCAATCGAGAAATCTTCCTGTTTGTGATATTATTTGCATTCACCTTTTCTAGGAATGGCTCAAAATGCAAGCAAGTGGACATCTAAGAAAACTAAAAACCGAATTAAAATCACCAGTGAAATATACCTTAATAGTAGGTGAAAGGAATATTGCGCTCAACTCACTGCTGGGTAAAAAAATAAAATTTGTATTTCAAAACATTATAAATTGCATTAACTGTGGTCGCGAAACTAATAAAAGCTTTAGTCAGGGCTATTGTTTCCCCTGTATGCGTTCTCTTGCCGAGTGTGACATCTGTATGGTTAGCCCTGAGAAATGCCATTACCATGAAGGCAGCTGCAGACAACCAACATGGGGTGAGGAATTTTGTTTTCGGGATCATTATATCTATTTAGCGAATACCTCTGGCCTAAAAGTAGGTATTACTCGTAATGGCAATATTCCTTATCGCTGGATAGATCAAGGAGCGACTCAAGCATTGCCAATTTTTAGAGTTAGTAATCGCTTACTGTCCGGCAAAGTCGAAGTTTTATTTAAACAGTTTGTAGCAGATAAAACCAATTGGCGAACTATGTTAAAAGGCAATGCAGAAAATATTAGTTTAAGTGAGCAACGGGATGTGATGTTGACGCAGGCGGGAAAAGACTTGTCAGCTTTAAAAATAGACAGTCATGATATCGAAATATTGAGCAACGAAAAAACAATTGAAATTTCTTACCCAGTGGATACATTTCCAGAAAAAGTCACTTCCTTAAATTTTGATAAACAAGAGGAAATCGATGGGGTTCTTCACGGCATTAAAGGTCAATACTTAATTTTAAGTACTGGCGTATTAAATATTCGGAAATTTTCTGGCTATAAAGTTAAGTTCTTCTATTAGCTGCAATGAATTAGGCTAGAATTAATTCGTTCGTGGCCTTATCTTATATTTTTCAACCTTAATTCGGCGAATTTTGTACTTCGATCTTTGCCGCGAACGGGCAAGATTTGCCAATTTGACTCACTTCTCATAATCTTTTTTAACCCTATTTATGCAAAGTAATTAATTATCGACTGTCGTTAAGTTAATCTTACAAGACTTCTTTTTCTAGCTATGGCGATCAAAGGCACGTTCTATTGACTTGAAAAACACTTTATCAGCTTGATGTGCTGAGCCTCGTGGTTTGCAATAGCATTGTGACTAGTAAAAAAGTAGAAGACTTATACCAAGCAGGCATATTAGCCTATTTATTTTTTTAGTCTGAACATAGAGATAACTTCCCCAGCCACGAGTAAACAGCTGATATGTAAGGCCTAAATATTTATCGCGGCTATCCAATAATGTTATTTTCATTTTTGTTATTCCAGTTTTAGTTGAATTAAATTTGCCTTCTTGATGCGCTAATCGTCGATATAAAACAGGCATCAGCTATTTCTAAAACCCATTTATTGTGACCTCAAAACTACCGTTTTAGTTGTTGCTGCGGTGAGTTGGGTTCAATACTTATGCCAAAATATTTGCGTGAAAAGAGTATGAAAATAGGTTTTTTTCAGAGATGTATTTTTTGCTTGTGGCGGCAAGCAAAGATTAATCAAAAGATTATGCTATTTAGCATGAATTGGAATAAATATTGAAAGTATTTGTCGTGTCGCTTCATTTTCTCTAGAAGCGCAAGAACATAGCATTAGGAATTGCTGATTACCGGACTTTGGGTGTTATTACTTTAAAAAATATTTTAACGAGAGTTATCTACCTAAAGAACTAACTTAGTCACTAACAAGCAGACGATTAATTATGAAATTCGCAAGTAACGCAGCTTTTTTAAAGATAGATCCGCAACAAGATAATGACCAGCTTTCGCTTTCGCGCTTGGATGAAAACTATTTAAAAAAACGATTAGGGCTTGAGGAGCAATTTAAAAATCCTAATTTAGTCAAAAAGTTTTCAATATCATCATTACTGAAACCCAAGAAATGTTTGACTCGATTTTTTAAGATGGCAGGGCTTTATCATAAAGGATTAGCGAATAGTTTTGCTTTAAATTTAAATGAGAATAACGTATTGCTAAAACGTTTACCTCGAAAGTTCAATGGTTTCAAAATTTTGCATCTAAGTGATTTACATTTAGATATGCACAAATATTATATCGAAGTTTTGAAGCAGTCACTTCGTCGTTTAGATTATGATATATGTGTTATTACGGGTGATTTTTTCAGTCACTATAAAAAAGAGAGTCGCCAACATGATTGCTTATTAAATGAATTGTTTAACGTTTTAAGTGACCAGGTATATGTGGTTCTGGGTAATCATGATTCAATCGATATGCTTCCGACATTGGAGAATATAGGCTACAAAGTTCTTATTAACGAGGCAGTACATATCAACAGAGAAAATCAATCAATTATACTCTCCGGTGTAGATGATCCGCATTTATTTCGTTTAAATGATTTTAAGTACTACCGTTCGATTGATAGGACTAAGTGCTCTGTATTGCTAGCACACTCTCCTGAGATCTATAAGCAAGCAGCTTATTTGGGTATAGATTTATATCTATGTGGCCATACGCATGGTGGGCAAATTTGTTTGCCAGGTGGCTTCCCTATTGTGACGCATACACGTTGCCCGCGTAAAATGGTTAAAGGCAGTTGGAAGTATAATGATTTAGTAGGGTATACCTCGAGCGGCAGTGGTGTTTCGTACTTACCAATTCGTTTTCACAGTAAACCTGAGATATGCATCCACCATTTAAAATCGTTCTAAATTAAGTTTATTTATGCTATTTAAATAAGGCGGCGAAACTTAACAAAAAAAATCGTCGAATCTATTTTTGATTGTCGAAATATGAGTTATTATTAGCTCATGAAAATTAAAATTAATAATACGCGACTATGCTAGTATCGAAGGAATTTATTACCCAGTCTGAAATTTCTATTGCATTTAATACAATCGGCGACGACTCGATTAAGCAATATTGGTTAGATAGATTAGTTTGTGGAATATTAGGCTCACACAACTGGCCTGAAGAATTGTCGCGGCTAGTGTTATTTGAAGAGTACTGTGCATTTTGCGCGGAACAAGGTTTACCGCCCAAAAAAGAAAAAGATTTTTTATTTTTATTGCATTCGCAAATCATGCAAGCAACGGGCAGCAATGTTGATCACTGGGATAGTGAAAAAAAGACGGTAGTGATTCCTTCATTAAAATCCAGTCGAAAAGTGTTTCTAGCATCGAATCCAACAATGGTGTCTGTTATTACTCGATCTCGATACGAGGAACCACAACAAGTTATTCAGCAGAAGCGAAAAGAAAAGAAAAAACAGAAAAGTGAAAGCAATAATACTTGGTTTGGATTTTCTGGTTTGCTTATCGCAGTCGGTATCACGATGTTGCTAATTCAGCTATTCACATATGTTCAAGCGGGAAGTTGGCTTAGCTTCTCAGTGTATAGCATGTTTGAAGTATTTGGTGGCAATGGCGTACTTGCATGGCTGTCTAGCCCAGATAGTATGGTAGCGTTAAAAACGATTACTTCGAGTCTTCTTAAATTTTCTGAAGTCGGTGTTCTGTTGTTATTATTCGGGTTTCTAATTAAGGCGAATCGAGACTAAGCAAACACTTCAAGTCGGCTGAAAATAAATTGTTTATCATTAGTATAGGAAGGGCGATACTCAATACCTACTGTAGCCCGGCTCTTCAGAGCCGGGGTGGAATTGGGTTCGAGCATAAAACTAACTTGTCTTATAACTGAGCCATTTTCATTTATGCTGCTGTAAACGCCATGGCATCACTGTTCGAGTCTAATCACTACACATAGAGTTAAGTGAAGCATTATCATAAGCTGTGGGCCAGCAATGAGGCATGCCTTGTCTCCATGTTTAATTTATCGTGGGGTCCTATCGGCTATATCGACAAGTCTTGTACGGCTTACTCAGTCA
>QIKQ01000210.1 GCA_003233075.1 Gammaproteobacteria bacterium | reverse complement strand
ACCCAAAAGAAGGCCATGAACTTTTATTAAAAACTAAATTTATCGACCTGAAAGCAAAATTAAAAGGCGTCGAAATCCGAATGCAATGCCATTTAGTTCATGTTGATACAAGTGAGGATATTAGTAAATATCATTTTTCTTTTCCGCCACATCTATGGTATCAGCAGCAAAGACAAACATTCCGCACTCACATCAGCAATGATATTCAATTTAATCTACGTCTGAAATATCAAGAGCATGAATGGCTAGAGGCGAAAATTGTCGATGTTTCCTCAGAAGGTTGTGGTTTAGAAATTAACAAACACATTAAAATCGAGAAAGGCGAACTCATCAAACACTGCGATCTAGGTCTGCCTGACGGCAACCACCTATTTTGCAAAATGATTGTGCGTTATGTATCGCATGATGATCAACACAACTTAACTCATGTTGGCGTTAAAATAATTCAATTTGAAGGCTCCGATAAAAGACACTATTTACGTGCTATTCAAAATGCCCAACGTGAAATGATTCGCCGACTCTCTCGCGTTGCTAACAGCGAATGAAAGAGTATTTACCCACCGTTCCCGTCGTTGCGAAAACGCGTAGCGTTTGAAGCAATCTCCCAACTCACAGTAACAAACTAACATTTTATATTTCTATTCTTAATAAAATAACGATAATCATCCGCTCGATCAAGATCACGCAACTCACTTAGAAAACTAATATTGATTCCAGAACAACGCACAGCCGCTAAGGTTTTTTTAACTACCTGATTAGTACCAAATGGAATTGCTGAAAACAAACGAGAGTCGCTTAACGTAGCGCCGATTAAGACATAACCGCCGTCTAATGCAGGCCCTAAGACCACACCAGACTTGGCAATCGCTTGCTGAATGTATTCACAGGAATATTCAGGGCAATCAGAACCAATTAAAATAACCGAAGAATAACTTTTTAGCCCAGCGCGTATCGCGTGAGACATACGCGATCCAAGACCAGCTCCAATCTGCACTTGGCTCCTTATTCCATATTGCCTCGCTAATTGACGAAATATTGGAAAATTACAATTTGGCGCACAACATAACTCAACCGTATGACCATCATTAATTAATTGACTAACATTAATTGAATGTAAGGTGTGTATGAGTAGTTGACGACTAATATAAGCTGCACGTCTTTTACCAAACTGCGGGATTAATCGTGTTTTAACTTTGCCTGCTATAGGTGCTTTGCAAAAAACGATGACTTTGGATTTAGAACTTTTTAGCACCTAATACCACTTTGCCAGTGACTTTGGATTTACTTTTAAAAAATAGGCTAGACGCAAACACCACATTAAACCGATAGTACGCAACACGCCCTTCTGTTGCCAACGACGGCTTGAGCTGATAATTTCTAGCGGCATAATCTTTGGCTTTGAAATTCGTTTTAATTGTTTACTAATTTCTATGTCTTCCATTAAAGGCTGATCTCTATATCCGCCTATTTTTTCGAACATTATTTTACTGACAAACAAAGCTTGGTCGCCGGTAATGATCGATGTCAGCGAACTTCGCCACTCCATAAAAGACTCAATAATACGAAACCATAATGATTGACCGGAAAGTTTCAATTGAAACCGACCCCACAATAAATTGGTATCAACAAGTTCTGATAATGCTAATACACACTTTAAACTAATAACCGTATCAGCATGAACAAACCAAAACAGTTCTCCGCTTGCTTTGCTTGCGCCATAATTCATTTGCGCCGCCCTGCCTTTTTGCGGGCATTGTTCTACCGCTATACCACAGCTCAAAAAAATAGCAGCAGTTAAATCATTACTTCCACCATCAACGACAACCACTTCATGACCACTGCGACGAATTAACTTAATTTGCCGTGCTAATGCGCTAATATTTTCTTGCTCATTGTAAACTGGAATAATAACCGACACTTTTTTCATAACAAGTTTACCGTTATTGCGAAAATGCGCATCGCTCCATAAGCCTGGGCATTAAATTCTACCAAGATTTTCACCCATTCTCCTATCAACTAACCTGAGATTTTAGTCTAGTCAAAACTAAGCCAAATTATCAGTACCACTTGGCAGTCCTTATGAGAATACGTTATCATCTGCTCTAAATCAGCCAGTAAGCGACAAGCCAGCAATGCCCCGGTAGCTCAGCTGGATAGAGCAGCCGCCTCCTAAGCGGCAGGTCAGACGTTCAAATCGTCTTCGGGGCGCCATTCTACAAACCGATGCACACAATTGCGTAGATAAGCAACAAACTCTAAGTAAATTAAAGACATAACAAACTTTCGAATTGACACTAAGCTGTGATGACAGTATTGTCTTTGAGGAAATTAAACCGAAATAAATAACTAATAAGGAGAACGCACATGAAAGTAACAGCAGGAGTTATTTTAATAATTGCGGCTATCGTTAATATATTTGCTTCGCTCGGTTACCTAGCGGGTGGCACAGTTGCCACCAGTATGTCCAGCGGCGTGACTAGTGCCGCTGCAGCTGAAAAAGCACCCAATGTAAATAAAGCAGCGTCGGAAGTTGCGTCAGGCTTAGCCAAAAGTGGCGGCATCGCTTTACTGGTTGGCATTGTTATACTCATCGCAGCTGGTTTAATGATCGCTGGTGCTGTCATGTGTTTTATGGATAAAAATGCGGGAATCATTTTGGCCGCGGCCATACTGGCTATTGTCGCCGAGCTGCTGGGTATGTATATGACAAATTTTGGAGTCATGAACCTACCAGGGCTGGTCGCCGGAGTGCTGGCCTATTTGGCGAGCTCAAGTATTAAGAACTCAGAAGCTGCTCCCGCTTAATTAATACTCATTAAGAGCGCAATTCTTTGCCTGAAAATAAGAAACTATTCCGCATCTTGCTTTGGCAAGATGTGGCATGGTCAATTAAAAGCGCACGCGGTTCATTATTTCTAGTCTTGTTCGGCATTTTTTGGTTTTGGATTCTCTGGAAATTGAGCCAAGGCCAATTACAAAGCTGGTTGAAAACCGGTGACTCTTTTATTGCCTCTTTTATTTGGGGTGCAGGGGTTGCCAAAGACTTAATCATTGATAAACCAACGACGCTGTCCATTTATTTAATTTTTGCGCTGACTACCATGCCCTTTTTTGCGATTCTCGCCGCCTGTGATCAAACCGCAAGTGATATCAGCAGCAAATATCTACGCTTTTTAATTTCACGTTGCACCAGAGCACAAGTCTTTTTGGCCCGATTTTTTGGCGTAGTCATTTTGGTCACAACTGCTTATATCGCGGTTACGTTTTTTGTCATTTTAATTAGTTTATCCATCGACGGATTTTCAACTCCTGATACGATTTCTTATGGCATTAAAGTCGCTCTGACCGTCGCAATTTACAGTCTGCCCTTTATTGCTATTATGGCATTTTTATCTGCAGCAATCCCATCTGCCGCCTTGTCTGCGCTAACGGGTATGGGATCTTATGCGATTCTTGCAATTGTGATTTCAATATTGCCGCAAATTAATTCCAACTTTTCGTTTTTTGGCTATATTTTACCGAGTGGTTTTAAACAAGGCTTATACAACACCGAATTCTCGACCTATTTTCCAAGCATGTTAGCCGTCTTAATATTTGTGCCCCTGTTTGTTTGGCTTGCTTGGCTGGTCTTTAGTAAGAGAGACATCTAACTTATGTCATTAATAGTAACCGCAAATCAACTCACAAAAACCTTTGGCGTTAAAAAAGCAGTCAATGCAATTGATTTGAAAATTGAAAAAGGACCACCGGTAGGGTTGGTCGGACCAAACGGTGCTGGCAAAACTACACTATTCTCCTTAATTGCAGGGTTTTTAAGGCCAAGCAGCGGCAGCGTTACGATTTTTGGACATTCTCCAACCGCGAGTCAAGTAAAAGGCCGGCTTGCCATCCTTCCGCAAGACGCCTCTTTTGTTAAAGGCATTAGCATTATTGCCAATATAAGTTTTTTATGTAAGCTACAAGGTTTTACAGGCAAGGCCGCCATGGTTGAAGCAGAACGGGTCTTGGAGTTAGTGAACATGAGTGAACATCGCAATCAGCATGTCGAACGTTTAAGTCATGGCATGTACAAGCGTGTTGCCATCGCGCAAGCATTTATCGGTACGCCCGAGTTAGTGCTGCTTGATGAACCTACCGCTGGATTGGATCCCCCCAGTGCGAAAAAAATACATAATTTAATACGCGCCAATACTGATCGAACTAGTTTTATTATAAGCTCGCATAATTTAAATGAAATTGAAGATATTTGCAGCTCAGTGATTATTATAAAAGACGGCGCTATTGTTTCTCACGATGCCTTAAGCAATCTAGTTTCTCGTTCAAATGTTCTGCGTTTGCGCCTCGAAACCGAGCCAAGTGAAACACTGATTCAAACCTTCAAGCAACATGCGGATATTAACGAAGTTAAAAATGGGCGAGCGGGTGAAAATGTATTAATTCTTTATTACGCTGAGCGCGAAAATTTAATTATAGAAACTGAAGTTCTGCAAATTTTAAATCAACTTGGTTTAAGCTATCTCGAATTAAAACGCGGTGAAGCGCTTGATGATAAAGTTTCAGATTTTTTAGAAAAATAGTTTAATCTCAACTTTAAAGTAACGCCAAAATATTTTTAAACCTCATCAAATCAATTCAGTGAGTTGCATGGCTAACACGAAGCACATCCATCACACTAAATTATTTTTTTTCTTCTTTGTGACGACAAAAGCAGCGCTGCCTTTTTAGGCATTCGTATTCGCTCTAAAAATCCCAAGCAGTCTAAGTATTTATTTTATCCAGACTATTTATTGTGCAAGCATGCTAAAAAATTAAGCATGTAAATAAAGATGACTTTTAAACATCAAACGCTTTAAAATAGGCATACTCAATTAATACAAAAATAAAAACACAAACTAATTTACGAGGGACTACTTCATGGCTAACTTTAAAACACACATGGTCATTGGCGCCATTGCATCCACAGGTCTTGCTGCAGTCTCCTTGGGAATAAACGAAGTAGAGGTTAAACACGCTGTCGCTTTCGGCATGGCCGGCACCTTAGGCGGCATATTGCCCGACATCGATTCCGACAATTCTTTTGCAATCGGCTTAGTGTTTACCTTTATTGCAGTTGTTTTGGCAATGTTATTTGTCTCACGATATTATGACAGCTTACCCTTACTGCATGTCTTTGGTATAGGCGCTGGCGCTTTCCTTGCTGTTCGCTATGTTGCTCGCTATATATTTGAAAAGCTAACCGTTCATCGAGGTATTTTTCACAGCTTGCTCGCTGCGGTAATGATGGGTTTTGCCACCATGACCATGGTTTACTATTTAATGTCTCTCAATGAATTACTTTGTTGGTTGAGTGGCATCTTTGTTACCTTTGGTTATCTAGTCCACTTGTTGCTAGATGAAATTTATTCCGTCGATTTAGTGAATGTAAGAGTAAAACGTTCCTTTGGCACGGCAATAAAACCGTTCAGTGTTGCTAATCCAATCGCCAGTGTCTTTACGCTTGCTGTTACTGTTGGTTTAATTTGGATATCGCCCAGCTCAGATCAATTCACAAGCAGTGTTTTCAACTCACAATCTTATGAGCAATTTATAAAATTATTTGCAGGTTAAAATTGGGCAGTTAAGTTCGTGATTAAATTAATATTCGTAGAGACAAGGCATACCTCACTGTTGCCCCACAGTTTGGATCAAACAAGAAAACTTGACCTATAAGATTATAAACATAAGTGTGAAAAAACACTGAAATAACAGAGATTAGGTTAGGTCACCTCCTAATAACGCTTTTCATCAGTAGCTTATACCTTTGTCGAGACATGAATTTAAGACGTCTAGCATTAGACTAATAAATTTTAAATCTGCAACAGAGCGTTAGTTGTTTATTATAATTATGCAGGAAATGTAGCCCGGCTCTTCAGGTCGCTCTCGCACATCCGTGTGCTATGCGACATAAGACCATCGTGGTCAAAAGCCGGGGTGGGCTCAGACAGTGGCGCCATGGCATATACAGCGGCATAAATGGTGATTGCTCAGTTTTATAAGACGAATTAGCTTTATGCTTGAACGCAAACCCACCCCGGCTCTGAAGAGCCGGGCTACAGCAGAGTTTGGTTATCGTTCTTACGCGATCAACTGTGGGACAGCAGTGAGGCATACCATGTCTCCATAAATGGAAATGAACTATTTAATATGAGATAAAAAAAACGACCCTAATCGGGTCGTTTTTTTATCTATTACCTAAATAAACTAGTAAGTAATTTTAGTCGCGGTCGATGCGGTTTTGCCTGCACCACAATAACTAACTAGTTTTGCAATATGAATTGCTAAATCTTGTTTAGACTCAGGGGTTATTTGCAAATAATATGAATTTGTCGTTTTGTTTCGTCGGCATCTGCGGTTTGAACGACATTTTCGATGTAATAACTTCGCTATGCAATCATCAGTCTGACAAGATAGCTTTAATCGATTTGAAGCATCGCCTTTATCAAGCTGAATTTGATGAAGGGGAATCATATAACTGGCGCCATGATCGGTGCTAGAAGTTCCTCTACGCTGGTGGTGCCATTCTAAAATTCGGTTAATGCGTAGTTCACATGAACTCGCTTTATAGGCAATACGGGTTTTAGTCTTGTAACCAACCACATTACCGCTAGTCTTAGTTAAAGCATGCTTTGACAATAAAGTAGAGACTTTATTATGCAAGGCAAGTGTTTGATCTGCTACCGCGCTTAAAGAAAACCCCAGCACTAGCAAGGTACTTATAAATATAAAAAAATTGTTTTTCAGTTTCATCATCACATCTACACTTATCGAGTTGAGATTGAGACCAATTGAGTAAGCAAAAAAGATGCTCACTTTGTCAAAATTGACTCAATATTAGTTTTTTATTTTAATTATTAATACTGATTATAAATCGTCCTAATAATATATTCGTTAGAGCCCTATTTGTCAAAGCTTCTGTGCCGAATTCTTTAAAAAAACTTAAATAAAACAATAATTAAACAGAGTGATTGAGGGGGAATTATTAATTCAATATTAAG
>QIKQ01000161.1 GCA_003233075.1 Gammaproteobacteria bacterium | reverse complement strand
TGCCAGTAGTTTCCTCATAAGATTTGACTGATGGCTTTAGGGTCGTCAATATCACGATATAACATCCTAATATTTGGGTGTTATAAATCCACTACAGACATTTATAAAAAAATCGTAGCCTGTAGGAGCGCAGCGAGTACAGGAAAGAAATTCAGTAAGGTTTTTCCTGTACTTTTGACCATGGACGGTCTTATGTCGCGAAGGCCAAGGAAGGCCGCGAGCGACCAGCGTTTTGTAAACGCTTCCTATAGTCTACGAGACATTTCAATTATTATTGTAGCCTGCAGGAGCGCTATTCGCTGGATTGATCACTTAACTCGCGCTTAAAAAATTCAGGAGCTGCAAAACAGGCTTGATGAATATCGGCATTATAATAAAAAGTTTCAAATTCTTTATTTTCAGATTTTGATTTATTAAATTTCGTAAGATCTTTAACACCTTTGCCGGCCATAGTGCAGGTCCACCAACCTGAGGGATAACTGCTTTTAAAAAAATGAATAGTTTGAGTATTAGTAAAACCAGCATCAACCATCGCTTTTTGCATAGGTTTTAATATAGTCATGTGCAATAAGGGCGATTCACTTTGTTGTACTAATATACCGTTATCATTTAAGGCGTTAAAACAATCGTTAAAAAAATCTTCAGTAAACAAGCCTTCTGCTGGCCCCTTGGGATCAGTGCTGTCGACTAATATCACATCTAAGTGACTAGCTTCTTTCATCCATTTTAGACCGTCTTCGTGAAGAACGGTCACGCGCTCGTCACTCAGGGCGCTGGTTAATGTCGGGAAATACTTTTTTGATAATAGGGTGACTTGTTCGTCAATTTCGATTAGCGATACCTTTTTAACTTGACTGTGTTTAAGGACTTCTTTTATTGTACCGCAATCACCGCCGCCTATAATCGCGACACATTCAGGATTATTGTGGGTAAAGAGCGCTGGATGACTAATCATTTCGTGGTAAATGGCAGTATCTCTGTCAGTTACCATAATATAGCCATCGATTGTCATAAGGTTGCCATAACCTTCGGTTGCATAGATGTCTATAGTCTGGAAGGTCGATTTCTCGCTGTGCAATTTTTCTTTAATTTTGAGTGAAAAAGCAGTTCCCGCTTCACCACAAATTTCTGAAAACCAAGTTTTATCTAACGACATAGTTCACTCCCGATTAATGACGCGCTTATATTTTAGACGAATAGTTTATTTTAATAACGTGCTTAAGTATCTATTTTGTAACGACACTATAAGCTATTATTTCATTCATAAATGTATTTTAGTAAATCACAATAAATTAGTAAATCCCATTAGCGGAAATTATAGTGAGAAATCTAAATCAAATAGACGAGATTATCGAAAACACTTGGTATGCTTAGCAATGGTTTGTATAATTTAGTCCCACATTATGTTTATTATTTAACCACACTTGATTCACCAAGGTGTGATGATTTATGTTTTTATTTTACGGAAGATGTAATTGAATGACTTGGTCAACTTCGAAAAGTTATGCGCTCTATCAAATTAAAAATTGGGCAGAATCCTATTTTAATATTAATGATCTTGGCCATATATGCGCAAAAAATCTAAATGCAAGTTCTACTGCAGATATCGATTTATATGCCTTAGCGCAATCTCTAAAACAGCAAGGTTTGCAATTTCCGATTCTAGTTCGTCTCATTGATGTATTGCATAATCGAGTGAAGCAATTACATGATGCATTTAGTTTTTCGATTAAATCACATAACTACCAGGGAAACTATATTTCTGTCTACCCTATTAAAGTGAATCAGCAGTACACAGTGGTAAAACATCTACTTGACAGTGGCGACTTTGCGATTGGCTTGGAAGCAGGCAGTAAACCAGAATTGATCGCCTGCATTGCAATGTCGAGCAATAAATCGGTAATTATATGTAATGGTTATAAGGATAAGGAATACATTCGTTTAGCGCTAATGGCTAAGTTGTTAGGACACAAAATAATTCTTGTTTTAGAAAAGCCGTCTGAAGTGAAGTTAATCCAGGAAGTGTCTAAGCAACTCAATGTGAAACCTGAGCTGGGGGTTCGAGTTCGTTTAAATTCGACTGGCGCCGGTAATTGGCAAAATACAGGTGGCGAAAAATCAAAGTTTGGTTTTTCTGCAACTGGCATTTTAGACCTAATTGATCGTTTAACGCAGTCAGACTTATTAAGCTGTTTAACGTTGTTGCATTTTCACCTCGGCTCGCAAATCGCAAACATAAAACATTTAAAGTTGGGCCTCAATGAGGCTATGCAGTACTTTGTTCAATTAAGTCAAAAGGGGCTTAGTCTTAGTACTTTAGATGTTGGTGGTGGCTTGGCAGTTGACTATGAAGGTTCGCATAAGGAGTCATTTTTCTCTATGAATTATGGCCTAGACTCCTATGCTGAGACGATAGTCAAAACTATAAAAACAATATGTGCTAAGCATGATCTAGCAGACCCGGAGATCATCACTGAGGCAGGTAGAGCAATGACTGCACATCATGGTGTACTCATTAGCAATGTTATCGATAAAGAAACTAAACCAGAATTAAAACACAAAACTAATGA
This sequence comes from Gammaproteobacteria bacterium, assembly GCA_003233075.1. GTDB lineage: Bacteria > Pseudomonadota > Gammaproteobacteria > SZUA-21 > SZUA-21 > SZUA-41. Next base: position 3,622 of record QIKQ01000161.1, on the reverse strand, counting down.
GATCAATAATAATGATGAATTTAGAGAATGTCAGTTTAATAGTGTACTGCTAAATATACTAGAAACAATTAGCAATAAAAATTACCCAGAATTATTAACGCTCGCAAAAAATACCATGAACGAAAGTGTAAAAAAATTTGTTCATGGAGGTATTAGTATTGAGCAGCGTAGTAATATAGAATTCCTCTATTTTCAGGTTTGTCGGAAAATTAAGAACTTGCTTAGTCTGGAGGCGAGTGCCTCAGATTTTAAAAATAAAAAACAGTCTGAAACGATTTATAAATTAAATGAAAGTCTAGCAGATAATTATATTTTTAATATTTCAATTTTTCAATCGATACCAGATGTCTGGGGCTTGGATCAAGTATTTCCAATCGTCCCTTTGCATAAATTGGATCAAGAGCCATCTAAACGTGTCATTCTAAACGATCTAACCTGCGATTCGGATGGTCGGATTGATAAGTATGCGAATCAAAACGGCCAAAATGATCAATGTACTAGTCTGAGATTGCATGCCGTCAACTTAGGTGATGAGTACCTACTTGGCGTTTTTTTAGTGGGAGCCTATCAGGAAATATTAGGCGACATGCATAATTTATTCGGCGACACCCATTCAGTTGATGTTAGCCTAAGTGATGCCGGGTTGGTAGAAATTTCAAATATTGAAATGGGTGATCAAGTCTCTGAAGTGTTAAGGTTAGTGCATTATGATACCGATAAAATTATGAGTGCGTTAACCTTGCAAATAGATAACGCAAGCATAGATGTTGCGTTTAAGGAAGAAATACGACAGCAAATTAATAAAAGCTTAACAAACTATACCTATTTAGATCATTAATGAATACGCGGAGAGATAAATGAAAGTTGGAGTGATTGGACTCGGTGCTATGGGAGCGGCGATGGCGAGTAATTTGGCGAAGGCTGGATATTTACATCGAATTTGGAATCGCACAGAATCTAAAGCGAAATCATTGGCGGCCAGGATTAACATAGACGTGGCCGACAGTGTGCCCAAATTAGCGGAAGAATGTGATCTAATACTAATTTGTGTTAGCGCGGATAAAGATTTGTGTGAAATTATTGAGCGACTAGTTCCAGCGCTAAATAATAAACATATAATAATCGATACATCTACTGTGTCTGCTGAAACTGCTATTCACGCTTCTAGTTTAGTTGCAAATAAAGGCGCTCATTTTTTGGACGCACCAGTCTCAGGTGGTTTGGAAGGTGCCAAAAATGCTCAGCTGGTTATGATGATTGGTGGCGAAGCTGATACATTTAATAAAGTGCAGCCGACCCTAAAAACTATTAGTAAAAAGCAAATCCATTTAGGTACCACGGGCAGCGGTCAGGCATGTAAGGCGGTCAATCAAATTATGGCAGCAGGTATTAATCAAGCAGTCTCTGAGGCGATGGCCTTTGCCCAAGCTATGAAATTAGATTTAGATCAAGTGATCGATGTTGTAAGCTCGGGCGCGGCTGGAAATTGGTTTTTACAAAATAGAGCGGCGACCATGGTACGCAATAACTTCGAGTCAGGTTTTAAGCTAGAGTTACATCATAAAGATTTAACTATTTGTCGTAAAATGGCTGAATCAATTACTGCTGTAGAAACCCGATTGCCAATAGTTGAGATGACACTAATACATTATCAGCGATTGATGAAGCAAGGGTTGGGAGAAAAAGATATTTCTGCACTTTTTCAATTAAAGCAAAAGTTATTTGTTGCTAAAGAAGCAGACTAATACGTTGCTAAAACTTAAACCTAAATTGGTTTCGAATGCCATCACTAGCCTAAAATCTAAGGCCTTCTTTATATTACTTGGCATTCTTGTCATCATTAGTGGCCTGATAGGGCCAGCTGCGATTAAGTTAAATTTATTTGAGCTTTCAAAGGTATTAGCGCCACCCGGATCTAAGTTTATTGATTTTTATTTTTGGATAGGCCTGGTTTTTGTTTTAATATCGGCGCTCATTTTAATTGTTTTGATACTAAGGAGAGATGCGCTGATCTCAAGCCTCGCCGTATTGGGAACTCTAGTCTGGAGTATTAGTGTCGGTTTCTTCCATTACTGGCATTCAAGCGAATTAACTCGTTTGACAGAACTTGAAAAATTAAGAGGAATAGAACTTAGTTCAAACTTTGGCTATAAGATGTATAGTTTGTATATTAAAACCTTAAGTTTGGAATGGGGTGTTTACTTAATTTTGTCTGGATTTTTATTAGTTTTAATTGTTGTAATTATTAGCAAAAAAATTAAATCCTGAACCCATCCTAAAATATTATTCAGGAGTTACTGTCTTGTCTAAATTTTTCTTACTAATTATGTCTTGTTGCTTATTTTATTCTATATCACATGCCTATAAAGGTTATGAACCCAGATTAAAAGAAAAATCACTAAAAACTAAAGCCTGCAAAGAACAGCAGTATTTCAGTCAAAATCAAAATTTTATAACTCACTGTAGTTCTAAATCTAAAATTAAACTAAATATTGGTGTTGGCAAGTCGAATTCAAATTATATAATAAATTTTATAAAAGGTGAAAATGTATTTAGATTTAGCTTTAAGAAAATGTGCACCCATCATCAGCGTGCACAAACGGCTGATTTTAATCAAGATGGAAAACTAGACCTAATGCTGCCTATTGATTGCGGCGGTGTAGGATTGGCTGGTCTAAACGGCGAAGTGTTATATTTTCTTTCCAATGCCGAAACGTATGATTTGGTGTCAGTATCCAGCTTGCTAGTTGTCCAGCATATTCATGCAAAAAATAATAGAATCCAGCTAGTGCATAAAGAAATCGTATCAGCTTTTGTTAAAAAAGATAAACGATTTCGTAATTTTTGGGTTTATCATTTTTTAAATATTCAAGGCAGTAAAATCACCGTCAGCAGTAGGAAATCGATATGGATTATGTATACAGACAAGCGAAACAGAAAATCGACTAAGCTATTAACTGAACGTGAGAAAAAGCGTGCTTGGCAAGTATACGTTAAATCAAAAGACCCGTACAGAATACGCACATTGGGGTCGGACCAAGCTAAGTAGTTAATAATTAAATCAAATTATTTTAATATTGGCATCCCTGAAGGCTTAAACACCTGTTTTTACCGCCTAAAAGAGTACTTTAAGCTAGAAATCATTTTTTACTTCGTTGACAGTGAATGGCTGTTTAGTTTATCGATTTTGAAGAATCTACCATTAGTTGCTGTTGTCAATATTTAGATTGTGAATAATTTCGAATCTGAATGCCAATGAATAGTTTTTCTATTTTGTGGCTCAGTTCTTTTGAGTCGGGAAATCGTGGAGTAAAACTGTCAAAAGCGGAACTCCAATTCTATCGTCGTTGCGAGCCCGAACGTAGTGAGGGGCGAAGCAATCTCTAGCTATTACTATAATATATAAATCTTTAGTTAAACAAATATATTGAGGAGATTGTTTCGTCGTGTTCTACGAACACTCCTCGCAACGACCACAAAGGGTAGTTAGGCTGTTTAGTTAAAATAAATTCTTATAGTATTGCTTACCTTTATGTGGATATTACTATTTGGGGTACAATATTTCATTTGGCAAACGAAAGCTGTCAGCCGAGGCTTGAACCTAGCACATCAGTTGATCGCA
>QIKQ01000376.1 GCA_003233075.1 Gammaproteobacteria bacterium | reverse complement strand
GCCGAGAGCTGGGGGATCTCTATTTCCTGGCTCTAAAGAGCCAGGCTACTTTTAGTGGTCACATTATGAGAATAGGTTATAAATGAAATTTAAACTCCTAAACCAAGACCAGCAAGCTCGTCGCGGTGTGCTCGAATTTAAACGCTGTGGTGAAGTGAATCAAGTGCAAACTCCCGCTTTTATGCCGGTAGGTACCTATGGCACGGTGAAGGCGATGACGCCCGAAGAGCTGCGCAGCTTAGGCGCTGAAATAATTTTAGGAAATACTTTTCATTTAATGTTGAGGCCTGGCACGGAAGTCATTAAAGCACACGGTGATTTACACGATTTTATGCACTGGTCTGGTCCTATATTAACGGACTCTGGTGGATTTCAAGTTTTTAGTTTAGGTGATTTAAGAAAAATAACAGAACAAGGCGTTGAGTTTCGATCGCCGGTTGATGGTTCAAAAGTATTTTTAGGCCCAGAAGAATCAATTCAGGTACAAGCCGAATTAGGTTCCGATATTGTGATGATATTTGATGAATGTACACCTTATCCTGCTAGTTATGATCAAGCGAAGCAATCAATGCAGCTGTCTTTGCGATGGGCAGAGAGAAGCAAGAAAGCGCATGGTGTAAATTCTTCTGCCTTGTTCGCGATTGTGCAAGGCGGCATGTACGCTGATCTTCGACAAGAATCTCTCAAAGGTTTATTTGAGATTGGTTTTGATGGTTACGCGATTGGCGGCCTATCCGTCGGCGAACCAATAAAAGAGCGAGAGCAAGTATTAAAAGATCTGATGCCAGCGATGCCAGTGAATTCTCCGCGTTACTTGATGGGTGTTGGTACGCCAAGTGATATCGTTCAGTCGGTCGCAGCCGGCATTGATATGTTTGATTGTGTCATGCCGACTCGGCACGCGCGTAATGGGCATTTATTTGTCAGCCCTAAAGTGAGCGATAAAGGCGTGATCAATATTCGTAATAGCCAGTATCGGGCTGATACTCGGCCCTTGGATGAGAGCTGTAAGTGTTATACCTGTCAACATTATTCTCGTGCTTATTTGCGTCATTTAGATAAGTGTAAAGAGATTTTAGGTGCACGGCTCAATACCATTCATAATTTACATTATTACCAAGACTTAATGCGCGGTATTCGCGCGGCGATTGAGGCTGATTCTTATGCTGATTTTGCATTTGAGTTTAGTCAAGATCTAAAACAATAGTCCTGTCGTCAAAGGTGCCCTTTCTATTACCCAAAGGTGCCTGACCCCCACATAGCATCAGGCCAAACTATTTCACATTAATAAATTCATTGAACCTGATGCAATGTGGGGGTCAGGCACCTTTGCACACCTTGGTTCATACAGTATCTTAATTCAAGCCAAAAAATTGTTTATGGCGTTTAAGCAGATTTTAATTATTTTCGTCGTCGGGGAACAGTCCTTTTCGAGTATTCAATAAACTACCAGTTTAGAGCAAAGCAGATAGATTATAATATGTTCAATTTTTGTTTTTTTAAATATTATAAAGTATTGTTTTTTAAGAATAATGTTGAATATCGTTTAAAGTGTCGATAATTTCAATATGGACTGTTTTTTGTTAAAAGGCGTACTCAAAAACTAGGGAGAATTTCATCATTCTATGTAATAATACCGTCCCTCAATTTCAAGTATTAAAAGGTTTAGCGAGTCATGGCAATCGAACAAGTATTAATGAATGGTTTTTTGACAGAAGTAATGGCAGCAGCAGCGCCTGCAGCAAGCCAGCAAGGCGGCGGTATGGGTTTTATGTTTACCATGGTCCTAATGATCGTGGTTTTTTACTTTTTACTTATTCGTCCACAAAATAAAAAAGCAAAGGAACATCGTGAATTAGTGGGTCGTCTTGGCAAAGGTGACGAAGTAATTACCGGTGGTGGTATCGTTGGAAAAATTATCGATGTTAGTGATCAGTATATTACTGTGCAAATTGCTGATGGGGTTGACATTATAGTACAACGTCACCACGTTGGAGTAGTGTTGCCAAAAGATACAATTAAATCACTTAGAAAGTAGATTCTAAAGATTTAAGTGACGGGCCGGTGCTTAACGCCAGTAGCAGTCATTTTGGGTATTAATAAAGTAAAACGATTCTCTAAGGAAAAAAATAAAAATGATTAACCAATATCCACCCTGGAAGTATGCAACGGTTATCGCGGTATTAATCATTGGCATTCTCTATTCTTTGCCGAATATATACGGCAAGCGTTTTGCGGTGGTAGTTTCGCCGCGGGTAGAAAATATTGAGGTCACTCAAAAATTTGCTGCTGAAATTAAGGCAATTCTTGATGCGAAAAAATATGCCTATCAAAGTTTTGAGCAAAAAGGAAAGCGCCTTTTCATTTATTTCCCTAAAAGTGATCAAGGACAAAAAGACCAGAGAGAAGCGGCGACAGTACTGGATGAAAAATACATTTCCGAATACGTAGTATCTCAAGCATTGGTTCCTAATACACCCAAATGGTTGCAGTCAATTAACGGTCAGCCTTTAAGCCTAGGTTTGGATTTGCAAGGCGGTGTGCATGCTTTAATGGACGTTAAACTCGAAGTTGCGATTGAGCGTTCAGTGACTCGATTACAAAAAGAAGTTAAAACAGATTTAAAAGATAAGAAATACAAGTTTCGCGCTGTACGAAAAATTAAACATGGACTTAGCATTTGGTTTGCAAAAGAGAATGAACGTAGCGTTGCAGCAGCATTGATTCGAAAAAATTACCCAGGTTTCGAATTAACAAATACGAAGAAAAATAAGTATTTTTATTTGAGTGCTATTTTAAGTGAGACGCAACTCGATAAGGAAAGAAGCGCGGCGATAGAAAAGAATATTTTAACCTTAAAACGCCGAGTCAACGAGTTAGGTGTGACCGAACCCGTTATTGTTCGTCAAGGTCAATCACGTATTGTAATTCAGTTGCCCGGCATTCAGGATCCAGAAAAATTGTGGGCGATACTAGACAAAGAAGCGATTATTCGTGCCCATGGTGTCGCTGAAGAAAACACACCGTCTACCCGAACGCTTGAATATGATCAATTTGTAGAGGGTAATAGTAAAGGTGAAAAGGTAAAACGTGTCATTAAAGTTAAGAAAGATGTTATTTGGACTGGGGAAAATGTTAAAAACGCCAGTGCTGGTTTCGCATCCGGTGAAGGCGATAATTCTCCTGCAGTGCATATCACCCTAGACGACGAAGGTGGTAAAGCTAACTCCAAATACAGTTCGGCGCACATCGGCAAAAACATGGCGATTGTTTTTATCGACTCCCGACCGGCTTATGTGATGAAGGATGGCAAGAAGACCAGAGTTAATTTAAAATATTCAAAAATTATCAGTAATGCCACCATTCAAGGTTCGCTGTATAAACGATTTGAAATTACCGGCTTAGACAGCACAAAAGAAGCTAGAATTTTGGCAATTTTACTTCGCTCAGGTGCATTAGCCGCGCCAATCACTCCTGTCGAAACACGTACTGTAGGTCCTAGCTTGGGTGCGGAGAATGTAGATCAGGGCATGAATTCAGTTTTAATTGGGTTTGCATTAGTACTTCTATTTATGTTGGTTTATTATAAATTTTTTGGCATTGTTGCAAATATAGCCTTGGTATTTAACTTAGTCCTACTGATTGCAGTGTTATCTATGTTGCAAGCGACACTCACTTTGCCGGGAATCGCCGGTATTGTCTTAACGGTGGGCATGGCGGTTGATGCGAATGTACTTATTTACGAACGCATACGCGAGGAGTTACGCTTGGGCAATTCGCCGCAAGCCAGTATTAATTCGGGTTACGAGAAAGCATTTTCTACGATTGCGGATGCGAATATTACAACTTTTATAGCGGCTGTTGTCTTGCTAGGTATTGGCTCCGGTGCAGTTAAAGGATTCGCAGTTACACTATCGCTTGGAATTATGACTTCTATGTTTACCGCTATTATGGGTACAAGAGCAATTGTAAATCTGTACTACGGTGGTCGCAAGATCGAAAAAATGTCAATTTAAAAAAAGAATTAATACTATGGAATTATTAGCAAGAAAAAAATCATATGATTTTATGGGTTATCGTAAAGTCTCGGGAATGATATCAATCGGTTTGGTCTTGATTTCACTTGTGGTTTTGATTACAAATTCACTGAATTTCGGCATTGATTTTACCGGTGGAACACAAATTGTAGTGGAATATGCAGATACAGTTAAGGCTGATGTGGTCCGTGCCAAACTGAAGGAAGCCGACTACAGGGGTTTTAAAGTCAGCCACTACGGTTCGGCAAAAGAGATCTTAATTTCGATACCGCCAACTGATAAAGATAAAATAGATAATAGTGACGATAAATCTAAGAAGGGCTATTCTAACGCCGAAGACATAATTTCTTCAAGCAAGCATAAAGATATTGGTCAATCCGTATTAAGGCTTCTAAAAGATACCAGCGATAAACCAATTATACTGAAGCGTAGCGATCATGTTGGATCGCAAGTAGGCGAAGAATTAACAGAAGATGGTGGCCTTGCTTTATTAACTGCCTTATTTTGCATTTTATTATATGTCGCATTTCGATTTGAGTGGCGTTTTGCCGTAGGCTCGGTAACAGCTTTGGTTCATGACGTGATGATCGTTTTAGGCATATTTGCCCTGACCCAAATTGAATTCGATTTGTCTGTATTGGCGGCCTTGTTGGCGGTAATTGGTTATTCATTAAATGATACTATTGTAGTCTTTGATAGGATTCGTGAAAATTTCCGTAAGATTCGCAAAGGGACTTCTGTGGAAATAGTGAATACGTCTATTAACGAGACTCTGTCACGAACCATTATGACTTCCTTAACCACGTTAATAGTATTAACGGCCTTACTCTTATTAGGCGGCGAATCGATTCGCGGTTTTTCGATTGCTTTGATTATTGGCGTTGTGATTGGAACTTACTCATCAATTTTTGTGGCTAGTAATGCGGCTTTGAGATTAGGTGTTAGTCGCGCGGATATGATGATCGTTAAGAAGGAAGGCGTTGATCTTGAGGACGACGGTAGTAGACCTTAGTTAGCTTGTGTAGCCCGCAAGAAGCGTTCGGAGAACGTGAAATGCGGGACGAAGCGAGCCTTGGCGAAGCGTGTCGTGAGTTCGACACTATCTTCTAAATTCAACATCCAAATTCACAGGCCGTTCGTTCGAAGAACGAACTAGGCTATGTTTATTAAACTACCCATTGAGAGTCTTAGAATTCCGGCAATCCATCGCTTGCGACGACTGCTTAAGAAGGCTACATATTAATGCAATTGTGTCCCGCATTTATGAAGCATCCAACTCAAAGCATTAGATGCAAGCTCGAAAATTGAGAGACGCACCATCATTTTGACAAAGACAGTGCGTTATAAAATTAAAAGTTGTGCATGGCTTTTAATTTTTTTTCTCTCGTTTAACTTTCCTAAGATATTCGTCTAAAACAATTACTTCGGCTAACTTTTTGGGTTCGCTAATTTCTGGTACCTCAGATTCATCAGAAAAATCATACAGGGCATCATTTCCACACCAATGTGCTTGTGGTCTTATGGCGATAATTTTGTATTCTTCGCCTGTTGCCTCGTAAGATTTCATGATTGCGAATTCTTCCATTCCCCCCAATACGTCCCTCATGACCATTTCTAAGGCTTTCGGTCCGAGAATGCCATTGGTGGTTTTCTTACTCATATATCTACCTGCTTTGCTTCGTCTACATATTGTCTTTGTTACCTTTATATCGTTTACTTAGACAAGTTCTGAATACTAAGCATGTGATTAATTACACGAAAAAGGTGTAAAAAAAAGCTAAAGTAATGTCGGGGATAGAATGCGGAAAAATGTTTTAATATTTTACTAAAGTAGGATTATTTAAGCGGGTTTTATTAGGGCGCTTCTGATTAATCCCAGAAGCAGGTCTTACCGCACTGCTGTTCCACGGTTTGGATTAAACAGGAATACCCGACCTTAAGATTATACATGTAAGTCTGAAAAGAACATTGAAATAACAGGGGTTAGGTTAGGTCACATCCTACTCTCGTTGCCCATCAGTCCTTAACCCTTGGCCGAGAAGCCGGGGTGGACTCGAACAGTGACGCCATGGCGTTTACAGCGGCATAAATGATGATGGCTCAGTTATAAGACGAGTTAGTATTATGCTTGAATCCAAATCCACCCCGGCTCTGAAGAGCCGGGCTACAGCAGA
>QIKQ01000288.1 GCA_003233075.1 Gammaproteobacteria bacterium | reverse complement strand
CGTCTTATAAAACTGAGCGATCACCATTTATGGCGCTGTATACACCATGGCGCCACTGTCTGAGTCCACCCCGGCTCTGAAGAGCCGGGCTGCGATTCTAACTCAATTAAACATCATCCTTGCATTAACTTCTGCCCCGGCTCTGAAGAGCCGGGCTGCGATTCTAATAAAATCTATAAATTGGACAAACACTCCATTTTCTATCTCCAATTTAAATTAATCGAGCCATCATGCGAATCGCAATCACAATTAGCATAAGCGCGAATAATTTTTTCAACAGCGATGATTTCAAACGATGGGCTAATATTGCCCCGAGTGGCGCACATATCACACTCGCCATACTAATATAGAGAAAGGCTGGCAAATACACATAACCCAAACTATTTTCCGGCAAAGCCACTACATCCCACCCTGAAATAGTAAAACCAAGCATGCCACCAATGGCAATAGGAAAACCACATGCAGCCGAGGTTGCAATCGCATTCTTTATTGGGACTTTACACCAACTTAAAAAAGGAACAGTCAGGGAACCTCCACCTATACCAGCCAATGCTGAGATAACACCGATGCCCGTACCGCTGACGCCTAAACCCAATGCCGACGGCAGTTGCCTATTTGCGTTAATTTGACTAGCACGAAGCATCTGCGCCGCAATTAAAAATTCAAAAATAATAAAAAATATTGTTAACCATTCGCTTCGAAAATTATTCGCAACTAAGCCAATCAGCAAGGCTCCTATAAAAAGCCCTGGAGATAATTTCAAAAATACGGCAACTAATATAGCTTTATGTTTATAATGACTGTAGGCGGAAGAAATCGAAGTTATAATTATGGTTGCCAAAGAAGTCGCTAAAGCAATATGCATTATATTTTCTTGCGCGACAGAATAATAAGGCAGTATAAAGTACAAAGCGGGCACAATGACTAGACCACCACCCACACCAAATAAACCAGCTAAGATACCTGCGATTAACCCTGTCAGTAAAAAAGAAATTTCCACAAACTATTTTATCCAGACTGTCTTCGCATTAACAAACTCACGAATACCATGATGGCATAACTCTCTGCCATAACCTGATGATTTTACGCCTCCGAATGGTAAACGCGGATCGCTTTTTACCAAGCCATTGACAAACGCAGCACCACAGTCAAGTTGCAAAGCAATTCTTTCGCCTAATTCTAAATTTTGCGTCCAAACACTGCCACCTAATCCAAAACGCGTGCAATTGGCAATTTCTACTGCTTGACCTACATCTTCGGCGCGAATAATAATTGCAACAGGTCCAAACAATTCTTCTTCATATGCAATGTTGCCAGGCTTTACTTGATCAATGACTGAAGCTTGATAAAAAGCACTCTGATCCGTTCCCGGCTCACAACCACACAGTGGCAATGCTCCCTGCTCTATTGCCTGCTGAACTTGACTGTGTAATTCATCACGCAAATCAACCCGAGCCATCGGTGCTAGCTGAGTGCTCTGCAACATTGGATCGCCCATTTTTAGCGATCTAATCTCTGCAACGAATTTATCTAAAAACTGATCAGCTGCATCGGCTACTAAAATAAAACGCTTAGCCGCAATACAACTTTGACCCGAATTCATGAATCGAGATATTACACCCCATTTTACCGCTTCATCCATATCCGCATCGGCTAAAACGATAAAGGGGTCCGAGCCACCTAATTCTAATACCGAAGGTTTTAAATATTTACCGGCGTTCTCGGCAACACTACGTCCAGCTGGTTCACTGCCAGTGATTGTAACAGCCTGCACACGATGATCTGCAATAACATCGGCAACCTTAGACGCTGGAATCATTAACGCTTTAAAAACATTTTCTGGAAAACCAGCTTCTAAAAAAACTTCTTCAATTTTTTTTGCGCATTGAGGCACATTCGAGGCATGTTTTAATAATGCTGTATTACCTGCAACTAAACTAGGTGCTGCAAAACGAAACACTTGCCAAAGTGGAAAATTCCAAGGCATTACCGCTAATACAGTCCCTAATGGCTGGTAGGCGACATAACTATTAGATGCATCACTTTTAATTATTTCATTTTGCAAAAATTCGCCAGCATGATTTGCATAATATTCACAACCCTGCGCACATTTTTCGACCTCGGCTTTTGATTCTGTTATCAACTTACCCATTTCAAGACTAATCACCTCAGCCAGTGATTCTTTTTCTTTTCTAAGTATTTTTGCTGTAGCTCGCAACAAATCACAACGCTGCGCCAGCGGTGTATTTTGCCAATCGCTTTTAACTTGTGAACAACTTTCAAGCACACTTTCAAGCTCAGAGTCACTCCAGTACTCTTCCGAGAGTAATACTTCGCCATTGGCCGGATTAATTGATTGCATGGGCATGAGAAAATCTCCCGGTATGTTGTGATGGTTAAACTGCGCTGGTTAAGCTGCGACGATTAATGTTAATGCGCGGAAGAAAGTAGTCTATCACAGCTATGGAGTTATTGCTTTTGAAAGAAGAGTGTAGGCTACAAAACTCAATCTATGCAAACTTGTTCAATCATTAAAGTTTGAGTTTATTTAATCTAAGCTTGCGCTGATCTGTGCTTAATTTGCCAAATTTAAAAATTTCAGCGTAAAACTTTTTGAGGTCATTATGTTGTTGCTTTAACAGATTTTGAAACGACTTAATAAATTCAAAATAGGTTGAGGCGCCAGCGATTTTAGCGTTATTTAAATCAGTGTTTATAAATCGATCGTATCCCTTATATTGCATCCAACGTTTTTTAAATTCCACGTAATCTTTTCGCATGCGCTTGAATACCGCCTGCTTGTCGAGTCGCATTTGTTTTATCGTGATTTTTTTCTTATACAAGATTTTTAGGCGATCACGAGTCTTAAGAACTAAGCGCATAAACTCGTCGTCGCGCTTTTTCGCTAAAAAATACTTTCTCGACAATTTAGGTGTGCCTTGTTTTTTCATCCAACGCTTGACTCCCTCAATCTCTATCATTGAAGCAAATGATTCATTAAAAGTAGTATCACCGCTTAAATAAATTAATTGATGAGCGAGTTCGTGAAAGATTAAACCAGCGAGATCTGCTTCTTTCCAGTTTACAAACGTACTCAGTACTGGATCTGAAAACCAACCCAAAGTCGAATAGGCGGTCACTCCACCAGTTGTTACGTCGAGGCCCTGATAACTTAGACGCAGAGCTTCTTTTTCGGCCCGCTTCTTTGCAAAATATCCCTTGTAACTTAAACAGCCGACAATGGGGAAACAAAATTTGATGGGTTCAACGGAAAATTCTGGCGCTGCAAGTACATTCCAAACCACATGTTTGCGCTTTAGATTGACGTAACTTTTAAAGCTATAGTTATCGGGAAGACCTAGTTCCTGACTGGCAAACTTTCGAATTTTTAGGACTAATCGCAATCGTTTTTTTAGCTTAGGCTTTGTACTGGCACTATTGATTAATGATTGCATATCACGGCGCTTCATCCAAACCGACAAATGACCGCCAACTGATTGTGAGTAGTAGCTAATTGTGGAGCAAGCAAAATTTAGTCCTAACAGGGTAAATAATAACACTACGATTTTAAAGACTTTTAATCTATCAACAAACTTAGTACCTAGCAAATTCCTACTCCAATTCATCACATGCAGTTCCATATAGGACAGTAATTATACCTACTTAGTGAATAAACAATAAACCAAAAAATTAAAATTATCCAGGTGCCTTGTAGAACACAAACATCTAATTTCTTAGATTAGAAATTAATTTACTGTAATTATAAAATATCCGGGGTAGAATTCACTTATGATTACTTATTTAGTTGGCGGCGCCGTACGCGATAAATTATTAAAAATCCCTGTCAAAGACAGAGATTGGGTTGTTGTAGGGTCTTCAGTCGAGGAAATGCTGTCCAAGGGATTCAAGCAAGTTGGTAAAGATTTTCCCGTCTTTTTGCATCCAAACAGCAAAGAGGAGTATGCACTTGCTCGAACTGAACGTAAAACGGCCAAAGGCTACCATGGTTTTGAATTCAAAACGGATAAAAATGTAAGCTTAGAACAAGATTTAGAAAGACGTGATCTAACAATTAATGCTATCGCGGAAACTCTTGACGGTGAGCTAATCGATCCCTTTAATGGCAAAAAGGATCTAAGCGAAGGTTTATTGCGTCACGTTTCATCTGCCTTTGCCGAAGACCCGGTTCGCATATTACGTATCGCGCGTTTTGCCGCGCGTTATCATCGTTGGGGGTTTAGAGTTGCGCATAGCACCAATAAACTAATGCGTACTATGGTTATTGAATCCGAAGTAGACCACCTTGTGCCCGAACGAGTCTGGGCAGAAACAGAAAAAGCCATGGCAGAAGAATATCCCTATCGATTTTTTCAAGTACTCTACGCTTGTGGTGCTTTAAAAGTACTTTTCCCGGAACTTCATACCGTTTATGAAGCCTCAGCAACAAAACCACTTCATCAGGCAAATCAAAGTCCAAGTGATAGTATCTTTGCAACATTAGACCTAATATCAAACATTGAAACTAAGGCGCATTTTCGTTTTACCTTATTTATTCTAACTCTCATCGTTAAGCACGATGTGCAAGATACTATTATCAGCCAACTTAACCAACGCTGGAAATGGCAAAATGAATATAAAACTTTAATTAAATCCTGTTACCGACATTATGCCACCGTGCGTGATATTGATCTTAATAATGCCTCAGAACTGGTTAGCTTTTTTTATCAAACCGATGCCTTTCGAAATGCGAAACATTTTGATAATTTAATTTATTGCTGCAATTTGTTCGCTCAAATTCAAAACATAACATCTGACAAAGTTAATCTCGAATTAGCAAAAAAAACAGTAGCACAAAAAACCAACCGGCTCTTGGAACTAAAAGATCAATGCGTTCAAATTGGTGCAAAAGATGTTTTCGATGAAAATATGCCCACGCCTAAGCTAGAAGGCAAGGCCTTAGGTGATGCGATTAAACAAAAACGTATAAATTTTTTACAATCCTACTTAGATTAAATCTAAGATTAAACTAATTGAAGTTTTTTGTCTTTACGTAAGCTCAATATGGGTAAAAACTAGTCAGAATTGCAGCCTCTTATATATCGTCTAAAATAATCCTATGTCGGCTAATATTCAAATCACGCATGAATCTAGAGTAGAAGAAATTCGAAAAGAACTCGTTGCTTTATATGATCGTGGTGCTCGTTATTGGTGGAGTTACGCAAGTGAGATGGAGACATTAGAAACCAAAAATAAAGAAAATAAAAACAAAGATTCTAATCCCTTACGCTATTATCAGCACGCCCATTATTGCGAGCAAACGGCTCAAACTCTTAATCAAATTATACTGGACATAAATAAGCGCCAGCCAATTCAACATGGAAAATTAATTCGTAATATACGTTTACACACCTCCATCCCGGTTGGTTTAAAAAACGATAGCGGTGAAAAAAAATTAGGACAGCTCAATCAAGAACTCGATAGTCTATTATTGCATTTACAATAAGTTAGTGAGTCTTAGATTGTTTTAGCGCAATCAACTTTTCTACTAAAGCCGTTTCATCTCTTTCTGGATTAATTTCTGCAACTCGAATCGCATACGACAGTGCGACTTCAGGATACAAGCTATCGCCCTGAATACAAGGCGCTATTACCGCTGAAAGGTATTTTTCATTGTTTTGATCAAGGCCCGCCGCCAATTGATATAAGGCCAATGCAATGTCGAGATCACCCTGATCATAAAAACTATCATCGGCTTGCTTAAAAATAAATGCCCCGACTTTTTTTGCCATATCTGCAATATCAACATTGTCGAAAAATTGATGATTCTGCATCCAAACCGATGCTGCAAGCACAATATTACTGTGAGTCGCAATGTACTTCGACAATTTTGTTTCGTTGGCCATGGCTTCAGTCAGTGTCGTGGCGTACTTAAATTCGATGCCTTGCCTCTTAAGACAAGAACTTGCCACAGCCAAAGCATTCTGAAGAATTTCATGCCGGCATGCAGATAGGCTTAAATTCATTAGTCACCTCACAACAAGAGATACTCATGCGTAGAGCAGCTTATCTAAATAATAGCATGACATGCAGGTATGTGTGTGCTCGCTTCGGATTTAATGTAGCCTGCAGGAGGCGTTTTCAAAACGCCAAGTACAGGGAAATAATCTTGTTAAATTTCTTTCTCGTACTGGTCATGAATGGCATGCGCTGCGCTCCTGGCAGGCCAATGC
>QIKQ01000229.1 GCA_003233075.1 Gammaproteobacteria bacterium | reverse complement strand
GAAACGCCTCTTGTCTTTACATTGGATAATTTTGGGCATTCCTATAATATTTAGCAACTCAGTGTTTAGATCGATTTCATGTCTCAAATAGGAACTCTATCAATTTAGTCCTATTTAGCTAGGTTTCATGAAATATTTTCATATTAAGCGGGACAGCAGTGAAATTAAATATACAAATTAAGGCTAATGAACAGAGCGCTTGGTGTCTTAATAAGAACGAATAAAATCCATAACAAACTCCGTTATTCCTTCTACATTATTAATTTCGAACTGAGGTAAGTCTTTTTCGAGCTGCCATTCTTGATCAGATATGACTGCGATTACATTGTCATCCCGCAAGTAAAGTTCCGGCCGTTTTCCACGGGTGATTTCGATTTTTTGGATTGCTTCGTGTTTGAAACCTTCCACTAATATTAATTGAATTTTACTTTGGTCTAGGCGAGTTACCAAATATGGTAAATCGGGTTCTAGTTCTGTCTTCATTTCGGTCATTAGGGCCCATCGATTACGAGATGCGATTAAAACTTGGTCCGTTCCTGACTGTCGAAGTTCATAACTGTCCTTGCCGGGTTTATCGATATCAAACTCATGATGGGCGTGTTTAATGGTGGCAGCTCGAATGTTGTGTTTTATTAAAATCGGAATTAGTTTTCGAAGTAGGGTAGTTTTGCCACTACCAGAATATGCAGCAAAACCAAGTAGAGGGGTTTTTAGATTCTTAGCCCAGTTCATTTCATTAAGCTCTCAATAAAATTTAAATCTTCACGTGTATTAATATTATTAAACATTAGAAGTCCTCGAGGATTATCGCTAAAATCTACCACTAGGTGATCCTGACGTTCAATCCAGTTAAGAGCTTTGCGTTCGCCACTGTCTAAATATTCCTTTAAGTTATTTTTTAGTAGTAGCGGGACCAACATAAACATAGGTTCTATTCCAAATTTGCTTTTGGCAACCACTAATTTCTGACCTATATCATGTGCCACTGCATTAAATAACGTAGCGTAATTGGCAACTAATAAAGGACTATCGCAGGGACAGGTTATAGCATAGTCTGTTTGGCAGTGGCTAAGACAGGCATGAATGCCCGCAAGTGGACCTTGAAAATATTCTAATTCGTCTGATATAACTGGGTATTCAAATTTTCGGTATTTATCTAAATTGCGGTTGGCACTTATTAGTATCTTACTTACTTGTGGTTTGATTAGTTTGAGTGTGTGCTCAATAAGGGGTATTCCAGCGCATTCCAGCCAACCCTTGTCTTGACCTTCAATTCGCGAGCCTTGTCCGCCAGCTAATATTATGGCTGTTATATTTTCGTTCATTATTTTGACCTGATGTCTACTGCCATTAGCATCGAATGTTAAATCATTGTTTACGATTTTACATTTATTTACATCAGAAGGCGAATTATGCATGCTAATATTGGTTTACTTTGATAAAGCAGAGGCATGTTATGATCTCGCGACTAAGCTCCCCTAAAGTCTTCTTTTTATGCTGTTGGTTCCTACCAGGACTAATTTATGCTACTGATTATTCTCAAGTTCAAAAACGAATTGATCTTGACGTTCAAGCTGGTAAACCGATAGTTGTGCATATTGTAGTTGCATTGGCAGACAACTTATATCAAGGCATAGTTCCGACGAGTTTATCATTGGGTAATGGTCAAAACTCACGTACTAATTTATATTGGGGTGCCATGTATGGTGTGGGAAGCTTTTTTTCTCGTCAAGCCGGTTGGACACGCGTTAGATACGCTTTTACTAAAAGCAAAAAAATATTAGATAAAATTATATTGAAGAAAATAATTAAGCGTTCTGGTAAAAATGTCACAGTTTATATCATTGCGGAAGCTTGGAATGGAAAATATATTAAGGATGCAATTCAATATTACTATGGTTTATTATCTGGTAATCACGATCAGGAAATAAGATTGAACAAAAGCAAAGGAACTAAAATTTCTGTTGGCGGTGCAGCGCATATGAATGTTTATATTGGCCACAATGGGTTAATGGATTTTTCAATAAAAGATGTTCCGAAGTTAAAAACCAATTCGAAGTTAAAGAGCGCAGTTATTCTAGCCTGCAAAAGTAAATCTTACTTTTCTCCAGTTTTAAAAAAATTAAAAGCAAATTCCCTCATATTGACTACCGGTCTAATGGCGCCCGAGGCCTATACATTAGATGCAAGTATAAAGGCATGGGTTGAAGGCAAATCCGCAAAACAAGTGCATCAGGCAGCTGCACGTGCTTATCAGAAATATCAAAAAAATAATCTTAGGGCTAGTCAAAGATTATTTTATACAGATTTTAAATAAGATATTTAATTTGTATTATGGATATGAATTCAAAGGATGAATTATGAAAAAATTTCTATCAATTTTTATTTTTTTAATTTCAATTAATTTTATTTCAACCTGCAATGCTGACACTACATTAGGTTCAGAATTGACTGGAAACTGGAAGTTTTCAAAGGCGAGCTTTACAGTGCCGGCTCAGTGCAAAGACGTCAGTTATAATTTTACCAGTGCCGGACAGATATTAACTCGTGACGGAATTTTAACAGCCAAGTTAAGTTATGAACTCAAAAAATTTAGACAAGGCTTTATTTTAAAGTCGCACTATATCTCTATTAATGGCATTAAGAGTTGTCAGGGAATTGCCGCTTATTATGTAATGGAAACTCACATACATAATAAATACATTGAAATCAAAAAAAATAAACTTAAAATATATTTGGGCTTAGAAAAGAGTAGTCCGTTTCTTGTTTTTAATAGAGCTAGATAGAAATACTTGTCTAGGTAGCGTTATTGTCAATAGCAGAAAGCAAAAAAGTTTGCCTTCCAAATCAATAGCGAGTTATACATACAGGGCCATAAATAATAAATTTAATTACTCAAGTCGGGTTCTCCGCAATGCGCTAATATAAATTCGCGTGCCTGGTCGCGTAATTTAATCGCGTCAGCCCATTCTTTACCTTCAGGATGAATGACAGGACCAAAGCTGACTTCAATTGCACCACGTTTTGGCGTCCAATCGGCGCCACGTAGTATTGAACGTGTGCCTTTAATAGCAACGGGTATTATCGGTAAGTTAGCTTTAGCCGCGGTTAGGAATGCACCCATTTTAAAGGCTCGTAATCCTGGCGCCCAGGTAAAAGTGCCTTCTACAAAAAACACCACGGAGTGACCTGGTTTAAGGCCGTGTAGTATTTGTTGAGAGTCTGCCACACTTTGTTGGGTATTAAATCGTTCCACAAAATGCGTATTCATTTTTTCTAAAACTAAGCGCATGAACCAACTTTTCTTAAGCTCAGCTTTTGCGACAAAGCTAAAAGTGGCTGGCAAGCTTAGTCCGAGTGAAAATACATCCAAGTAACTGGCGTGATTTGAAACTAGAATGCAGGATTGGTTTTTTGGTATGTGTTGTTTGCCAAATGTTTTATAGGAATTGCCTAATAAAAACAAGATTGGCCTTAGAATTAATTTCATTACTCGAACTGACAGTTTGCGCGGTAATAGAACAATCAATGGCCAGCTGAGCAGTGCCATAGTGGCAAAGAGTATCCAAGCGTAAATCACATACAAAAAGTTTTTTGCCTTCTTAAAAATACGCTTTAAGTAAGGGACACTCGCGCGCAAACCAATGCTGATAAATTGTCTGGTAATCGATTTTGCTTTGCCTATTCCGTCGTCTTCATACATTTGCCTGCATTCAACGCGTCGAATTTTTCCGCTCGAAGTCTTGAGCACAGTCCGCAAGGGGGCGAGTACAATATCGTCTGGAATAAGCTGAACGATTTCGGTGCTGATTTCATTTATTTTAGCTCGTATTTTATCAAGTTTGGCGTCGTCACGTTCGCGAGTTTCTGCCAAGACAACTAATTTCTCGGTACCATGCTCTTTATCGGTACTGCCGAAGACAGCAACATTGCCTTTTTGAACACCTTGAATTGCGCCAATAGCTTGTTCCAATTCATAAGGGTAAATGTTTCGCCCGGCACGAATAATCATGTCCTTGCTTCGACCCGTAATATAAATTTCGCCGTCGACTAGATAAGCGTAATCTCCTGAATTGAGCCAATCATTTTGTAATAAACCTGCAGTTGCTTGAGGATTGCGAAAATAACCTGAGGTTGCAGAAGGTCCTCTAAATTGCAACATGCCTACTTCTCGTTCTCCAATTTCTGCACCTTGTTCGTTAATAATACGTACATCATGTCCTGGCAGCGGGTAACCACAAGCGACAATGTGTAAGCAATTAGCGCTGGTATGAGTTGTTGCTACCGCTTTTCTTTGGGAGTGCAATGTGTCGGCTTCAATAAAATCTGTTTTTGGACCACGGTCAGAAGGTGGAAAGCTAACACCCACTGAATTTTCAGCTAAGCCATAAACAGGTGACATCGCCTTGCGATTAAAACCATGGCCTTCAAAGCGTTCACAAAAGCGTTCGAGGGTGGCATGAGTAACAGGTTCCGCACCATTAAATGCAAAGCGTAATGAGCTTAAATCGATGCCTTCAATATCTTTATCCTGAATTTTATGTGCGCAAATTTCATATGCAAAATTGGGTGCGCCCGAGAGTGTAGCCTTGTGTTTACTAATGGCCTGTAACCAGCGATGAGGTCTAGCAATAAAGGAAAGTGGCGGCAATAGGACTAAAGGAAAACCGTGATACATACTTCCTAGGAAAGCGCCAATCAGACCCATGTCGTGATAGAGAGGTAACCAGCTACAAAACACATCATCTGATGTTACCTCCAGTGCTTGCCCCATTGATCTTACATTGGCAAGTAAATTTGCATGACTTAAAACCACACCTTTAGGCACACCTGTGCTACCCGAAGTGAACTGCATAAAGGCGGTATCTTCAGGTTCACGTTTAACTGTTTCAATCGATCGAGGTTTCGGTAGATCGCTTAGCGTAATGACGTCCATTAAATTAGGCAGTAGGGCTTTAACGACCTTGCCTAATTGTTTGCCTTCTTCAACCGTAATTAAAAGCACTGCTTGTGCTGTATCGAGTATTTTAATTTGGCGTTTTAAATGTTCTTCAATTTGTGACATGCGTTGCGGAGGGTAAACTGGAACAGGCACTGCCCCTGCCGCTAGGATCGCGAAAAAACTATATAGAAAAGTTTCGCTAGTCGGAAGCATTAGGGCAACCGAATCTCCTGGTTTTACTCCCAGAGAACGTAAACCGCCAGCGACATACAGGGCGTTTTCCCACAACATTTGATAAGTGATAATTTCTGGTTGATCAATATCACCAGGATAAAAATAGACGAATGGGCTGTCGCCTTGAGTTTTTCGATGCCAATCTAGGGCTTCAACTAATGTCTTGGCGTCATCGGGAAAGCCTTGATGGCGACTTTCTTTATTGGCCAGTGGTGCCACGAGATCAAGGGATGCTGAATGCTGATCCACATGGGTAATAGCCTCATGTAGGTCATGGACGGTTTCGGCATTAATAATTGACTCTTCATCAAAGGTGGTGTGAAACTCTGTTTCGAGTCGTTGCAGTAATTCCATACGGGCAAGACTATCAATCCCTAATTCTGATTCGAGCCGCGTTGAGGCAACGATCTTAGGGGTAGGGCTGCCCGGCATCATTTCTGAATGCAAATGATTCAGAATTCGAACAAGTTTATTTGATTCATTTTCAGTGTTTAAAGTAGACAAACTTAACCTCTTAACGTACTACTAAAACTAAAGCGATCTTTAGTTAATAATTATTTATTGCTTGTTTATATAGCTGATGCAATATGTAAGCTGAAGGCACTTATTCGACATTCAGCTCGCTCTTTTACAGCAGGCGTTATTATATTGAAAGCGAGGACTTAAGTATATTAAATGCCCATAAACAAGCCATTAAAAGTCAAAACTAATCGTGAAATAAATCTATCTGTAAGGGATATAGGTTTAATTGATCAGCTAATCGATTCGGCTTGGATGGAAAATGGCCAAACTAGACAATACCTTAGCTGCCTAATTAAGTTGATTTGACTGATTTTGCTCGTTTTTTAAGCCATATTAAGGATATTTAAGCTGAACATCACCCAAGAGCTTAGTTGTTCCTGAAGTCAGGAAAAATTAATAACTATTTGGTATCGATCAGGAGATTGCTTGGCTTCCCTGTAAAATAGGGTTAGATGCAATGCACTAGCCCGCATTTCTCACAGCCCGTCTACTGCGACGGCCCAATTGCATACTATGACACGTTTTCACTCGGTCCAAGCGCTCGACAATGCCTGCGCACTTCTCGGTCGTGAAAACGTGTCATAGCATACCCTTGAACCGTCTCGCTACGAAGTGCTGTGAGAAAAGCGGGCTAGTAGACTTTTTTTATGTTGATGTAATGAAACTCTGGAAGTCGGAAGAAGTTGAAACTTTTTTACATGTAGCCCCACAGCATATGTAAATTTAATTTTATTTTTTTTCGTTGGTGTACATACTGACTTTATACCAAATTGATCGCTATCAGTAGAACGCTTAAGAGGTCGTGCATAGGGACCGCCTCTTGGGCTTAACACGCTGCATACTATAGGCCAGGGAGTGTCTTTCTGACGACGTATGACCACAGTGGTTTCACCATTATTAAGAGTGAGATAACTGCCCGGAGGAAATATACCGAGTTCTTTAATGAAAGCTAAAATTAATTCTTCATTGTATTGTTTATGTTTTTCCACGAAAAATTCTCGTAAGGCTTCTTTCGCGGGTACTGGAGCACGATAGCTTCGATTGGAAATTTTTGCGCTATAACGGTCAGCGAGCCCAATGATTTGTGCTTCTATAGAAAGCCTATCTTCGGATAATTTATAGGGGTATCCTGTGCCATCGATAGTCTCATGATGATGTAAAACCGAATCCAGCCAAACTGGGTCTTCAATGCTGCAATTTTTTAATAGCTTGATTGAGCGACCTGGATGCGCATTCACTTGATTTCTTTGCTCTTCGCTTAAGCATTCTTTTTGATTGGATAGCATATGCTGCAATTTAAGCATGGAGATGTTTTGCGTTAAGGCCGCAGCAATAATACTGTTTCGAACCGATTGTTTGAGTTCAAGACGATTGGCAATCACATCTGACA
>QIKQ01000326.1 GCA_003233075.1 Gammaproteobacteria bacterium | reverse complement strand
ACCGTTTTCGAGCGCTTGGACCGAGTGAAAACGAGTCATAGTATGCAATTGGGCCGTCGCAGTAGACGGGCTGTGAGAAATGCGGGCTAGGGCTTCATCCAGTATTTTCAACACAGCGGGACAGCCGTGAGTTAAAATATATAAATCGGGCGCAAACCGCAATGAGCTTAGCAGCCTAATCTTCAGGGCACCTCTAAATAAATAGAATATTTGTGCGCTGGCAAGGCGAAATAATTTTTAAAAGCGCAGTTTATCGCTGCGCGACCCCGTATTTAAAAAAATTCGACAACGCCGCCAGCGTGCAAATAGACACAATTAGAAGTTCCTTTCAATCTAAGGAACCTCTGATTAATTCAGGGGTTCCCGCGACACAGGGAAGTGTCGCCAAAATCGACCGCACTAAGAGATTGATTTTGTGAGACAAGAAAAAATCTCACTTTTTTCTTGTCGTACTCTGATAATTCAGGGATGAATTGTTCAGAGCCTCCCTAAGTAAGACTGAGTTTTAACATACGATAGGTATCATAGGATATTATTAGATCATCGATAAGTGATGTTTCGTTTTTCTTTGTACTGCCATCTGAATCTTTGCTTGCCTGTACTAACTTCACAGAAACATAATGATTGTTGTTGCAAATGGGGCAGGAACTAAGTTCAACTTGAGTGTAGACCCCCATCTCAGAGTTACTTTTACCCAGCGACTTTATTTCGGAAAAATCACCCTGTTCCATTCGCTTTACTAGATCATCTGGATTGCTAACGGGGGCCAAAGCAGAAAATGACTCTTTGTTTTTAATCCACTTTTTACAACGCTCACAAAATGGTTCGGTATGAGAAATAGCTGCGGCCGTGAGCATTGATAATAAAATAATCATGCCCGCCTCAATGCCCCAAATTGCGTATAAGGAACCGCCTTTAGGCGTCCAGCCAAAAATACTCCAATCTCCTTTTAGCGCAACTGATTGCAAGATATTCAAAATTTCCATTGGCATGTAAATTAAGGCTTTCTGGCCGCTAATCGCGTAAAACTTACTAATCCAACCAGCGTAGGCCGCCAACAGACCAAAAATCAATCCGAATAAAACTATCATTGCCGTATTTCGTGATTTACCCGCGACTGCGCCAAACCCGATCATCACACCCACACCCGCCCCAAAAAAACAGGTAATGAAAAAATTGATATAAATAAATGGGATATAATATATTGCGTAACCATATATTACTCCTAACAAGGCGACTGCAATTGCACCAAAAACGGTCATCAATATTGGGCTAAAAAATCCAATCGCGCCTGAGTGTTTATAGTATTTATTCGCCTCTTTCATTGCCAAGCCCTCCTTAACTAGCTGCAAAATCTAATTTTTATGTACATTAATCTTTAAGCTAGCATATATGCTTAAATATCACTACATACTAAGACGCAAACTAAGTTTTTCTTGAATAAACTTATATCAGCAGACAGTGGCTAAATAAATGACCAAAATATCCAATCATTCTTTGATTTATTTCTCACTAAATCGTACAATTTCAATAGGAAACAGAACAATTGATTACACCCCAAGCGATTAGCTATAAATTTATAGAAACTTCAATAAAATAAAAATCAAAGACGAGACCCCATGTTAGGCACAATACTTTCAATCGGAAAAATCGCGGAAGCACTATCCTCAGCTCACAGTCTCTATGACGCTGTCAGTGGTATTGTCCGTGGTGATAATAAAATTGATCGCGCTGTTGATAAGATTTCAGATCACCTTGTGAAGCTTAATCAAACAGTTGAGAAATTATCAGACTCGATTCTTTATGCACCAAATCTAGAAACTGTCACTACCGGTACACGAGAAAAAATAGATAATTTGCGAGAAGTGCGTCAAGTTTTAGAACCAATGCAAAAAGCCATGGGTGATAAAATCCTTTCCTCATCGATGATGAGAATCCCCGAACGCATGAACAAAGCATTCAAGAAAAACCCTTGGGAAGTACTTGAAAATATCACTCCGATAGCACATTCACAACCACCACAAGTCGGCTCAAGCTGGATACCAATTTCATTCGAACACGAAGCCACCTGGTACATCGGTTGGCAAAAGTTGGGCGTCATCCCCTCATTGTTCGACTGCGAAATAAATGAATTACAATTAGACGAAGATTTTAATACCAATAATAGTTGGAAATCCGATTCCGCAAGTACGACAGATTATACGCCCGAAAATCAGCCTAGTATTGCTCAACCTCAGGCTGCTGAACCTCGCAAGGTTGATGAGGTCATAACTCAAACGGAGATGGCAGAAAATGATGACAATAAAAAACCAAAACAAAAGCGGCTAGTTTACCTGGCGCTTGCCGGCATCATTGCTAGCTCAGTAGTCGCAGGCTCGCTCTATTTAATTGACTCAGAAGATGAAAACGCAGCCAACTCAAAAGTTATCCTTAGTCTAAACCAAGCAATCAAAATTTATAGCAATAAGAGCAGTAAACACTATGGTCAGATGATTCATTCGCTGCAATTACACGCTAATAAGGGCGATGCCAAAGCTCAATATTTCCTCGCTGAATCCTACTATCGTGGTACAGGCGTAAAGCAAAATACGCCAAAGGCAATACAGTGGTTCCGCATATCATCAAAATTAGGAAATAAAGACGCCAAATTAGCAATTAGCAGAGTCAAAAAGAAAACAAAAGTACGTGAAAATAAGATAAAAGTTGAAAAGGAAAAGAACTTAGATATAGCCGAAATAATTAGCGATGAAAAAGAAAGAGCCAAGAAAGTCGAGCAATATCAAATTGCTAGATTAAATCATCAAAAAGAACTAGACGCCAGGCGAGATAAAATACGAAAAGAAATGCAAAATGCCATAGTAAAGCCAGTCGATGATCATGCTGCTCTTGCAGCAGGACGCAATGAAACTACTAGAACAAAAAACAGTTTAAATTCTAACTTCGCAATTCAAAACAGTGCTTCAGCGAGCAAACAATATGCTCTCATTGTCTTCTCAGATGAGGGTTACTCCGAAGAAAATTTCACACTAAACCCAGACGATCTTGCGAAAGGCTCTTTTAAATTATTGTTAAAAGAAATTAAGCAAAAATACCCAAACTCTTCGTTGCAAGTAAAACGTATTGCCGGAATCGCTCGAAAATACTTTTATGAAAGTAGTTCAAAACACAGTAAAGCCCTTTGCAAATCGAAAAATATTAGCTCAATTATTGGTTTTAATATTAATCAAAATACATTAGGCCATCGCTATACCGATCGTGATGTTGATTTATATTACTTTAATTGTAAATCAAATAGAAAAATTCAAACTAGCCACACTATTAGTATTAAGCTTAAAGAAAATTTTCCCTACAAGGGCGATATAATTAAGTCACTTGAAAACTTCTTTAGCAAAGTGAGTGAGAAAACTAAAGTAAGCCTATAATTCACTGCTAGCCCGCATTTCTCACAACCCATCTACTGCGACGAAGTGCTGTGAGAAAAGCGGGCTGGCGTCAACAAACTCGTGGGCAAACTAAATAGCACGTAGTTCTATTTTTTTATCTTTAAGCGAGCGCTTAAACCACCCTCAGCTCGATTTGTTAAACTAAAGTCAATATTATTTGCTTCACAAAGTTTTTTAATAATCGCCAAACCTAATCCCGCACCTTTAGTATTAGCTCTAGAATCATCACCTCGAGTAAAAGGTCGACATAATCTGTCCAACTCTTTGTCTGGAATACCAGTACCAGAATCTAAAACAAAGACAACTAGCTCCTGCTCAAGATTTTTAGTCGTAATTTCTATTGGCGACAGCCCATAGGATATCGCATTATCCAGTAAGTTTGTTAATATTCTTTTTAAGGAGATTTGTTTAATTACAGTTTTACATGATTCTGTTTGCTCTAACTTTAACTTAACTACATCATCTCCTCTAATATGCCTGTCACATAGTTCCCTTATAAAATAATTTAGATCATAGGGCGGTTGATATTCATTTGAGTCTTTTTCAACATAAGACATAAACTGACCTATAATAACATCCATTTCTTCTAAATCGATTACCATGTTATTTTTTAAATCAGTTTCGCTATTACTATCTAACATTTCTAATGCTAATCTCAATCGAGACAAGGGAGTACGTAAATCATGGGAAACACCTGCTAACATTAGCCCTCGGTCCTCATCAAACTTAGCAAGGTCACGACTCATATTATTAAACGTTTCTGTTAATAACCTTAGTTCCTTCGGACCTGATAGAGGTATTCGCTCTGGAGTTCCACCTTGACTTATTGTTTTAGTTGCTAGCATTAAACGTTTAAATGGTTTATTCAGCCGATAGCTTATCCAAAATACACCTAAGACTGAAAGAGTCAACATTACTATAATCTGTGCTACAAAACGGCCACCAAATTTTTCTTGGCTTTTGTTTGCCCAAATACCGAGCCAATAGTTAGGTTTGATATTTGACAGTTTTACCCAAACAACAACCTTATCTGCGAGACGCTGAAATCTTAAATCAGTTGATTGCCCAATATAGCTAATTATTTTTTGGCTAATGGCGGCGTCTATTTTTGAACCGGGTGCTGTATTGGGACGCTCTGCAGCTTGTAAATAAAATCGATTTCTATGAACAAGTGCTGATAAATAATTAACTTTATTTTTATTCGGCAAACTATCTAGGGCACTTCGCACCGAATTAATTTCTCGGCTAATATAGACAGTCGCATCTGAAATAGCCACTTTTTTAAAATAAGAAATAAATAACACGATTGCGGCTAGGTAACTAAGTAACATCATACTGCTAATCAAAAGCAATGTACGCGTAAATAGTTTTTTTGGCCAAAACCAGCTAAGAATTTTCATTTGTATTTTCATTGACATTTTGGCCACTCGGAACAAAGATGTATCCCACCCCCCAAACCGTTTGAATATATTGAGGCTGCTTTGGGTCTTTTTCTATTAGTTTTCTTAGTCTGGATATTTGAATATCAATTGCTCGATCGGTTCCATCGTAATCACGATCATTAAGCAAACCCAGTATTTGCGACCGAGATAGAATTGTATTCGGCCGAGTCGCTAATATTTTTAATAAATCATAAAGGCCTGAAGCAAAACCTATTTGCTGCTTGCCTTTAAAGAGACTACGCGAATCAATATTTAGTTCGAAATCACCAAATTTTATAAGTGATCTATTGCTTGGACTGATATCAGACTCACTAATTTTATGTCGCCTTAAAACGGCATTGATTCTAGCAATTAGCTCGCGCGGATTAAAAGGTTTAGGTAAATAATCGTCCGCGCCAAACTCAAGACCGAGTATGCGATCTATTTCTTCACCCTTAGCCGTTAGCATAATAATGGGTATCTCATTGCCCTGTTTACGTAAACGCTTACACGCATCCAAGCCACTCTCATCAGGCAACATTAAATCTAAAACAATTAATTGAAACTGTTCACGAAGCAGTTTTCCATCCATCGCGGCCGTATCATTGACCGCTGAAACTGAAAAGCCCTGTTCTTTTAAATAGCGTTGAAGCAGTGCGCGAAGACGTATATCATCGTCCACGACTAGTATTCTAATGTTATTTGTTTCTTTCATTAATAATATTATAACGTCTCTAGCTTAAAATATTGTAACAAATTGTAACTCCACAATAAGGCTGTTACAGCTTGTTACACATTAGCAACTTACACACCTATTCTACTGGTAAATACTGCCTCATACTTAGTACGTCACTTACTAACTCATCAGTAACAGGAGAGTATCATGAATAAACTAGGTCAATTTTCGATTTATCTATGCTTAGGAATGGCTTTAACCTTGAGTCCACAAATCTTCGCGAATGACAGTGTTTCGCGTTATTGCAAACGCGATGCGAAAATTCATTGCGATCATGTACGACCTGGAAACGGTCGAATCGGCCGTTGCTTAATGCGAAAAATTAATCGTATCTCAGTACCTTGCCAAGCAGTAGTCGATACAGCCAGCCACTTTATTAAAAAATATGCGGCCAAAGTTTGTGGTCGAGATGCACGTCGATATTGCAAACGAGTTCGCCCAGGTTCTGGGCGTATTTTGTCTTGCTTAAAACACAACTATGAACAATTATCGAGATCCTGCGGGAAAGTCGTTACTAAGTTAACAGGTTATACATTAAAATCTCTGGATGACTACTAGCCCGCATTTCTCACAGCCCATCTACTGCGACGGCCCAATTGCATACTATGACTCGTTTTCACTCGGTCCAAGCGCTCGATAAGGCGAGTTGAAATAAATTGACTATGCCTG
>QIKQ01000197.1 GCA_003233075.1 Gammaproteobacteria bacterium | reverse complement strand
GTGAAAGCTTTAAAGTCTCGGATTGGCCAGGAGGGTTTTATTGTCCCTGTCATGGTTCTAGTTTTGATTTGGCGGGCAGAGTTTTCAAAGGCGTACCTGCACCTACTAATTTACTTGTGCCGCCACATCGATACTTGAATGATAAATTAATCCGGATAGGCGAAGACTCGATTGAAGCTAAAAGCTAGATTTTATATACAGGGCACCTCTAATTGCGTCTATTTGTGCACTGGCAAGGCGGAGAGCTTTTTAAAAGCGCAGTTTATCGCTATGCGACCCCGCATTTTAAAAAGTTCGACAACGCCGCCAGCGTGCAAATAACCAAATATTTAGAAGCGCCCTACAACGGAGGATAGAAGATGAACAATAATAGCAGTACCGATCCAGTCTGTGGAATGCAAGTAGATGAAAATACATCAAAATTTCATCTGTCTCATGAAAAACTGGATTACCACTTTTGTTCAGAGCATTGCCAAATTAAATTTAAAAAATCTCCGCAGGAGTACCTTGAAAATAAAACCAAGGAAGTCATTTCTGAACCCAAACCTGATGTAAAAGGGGCAAGTTATACCTGCCCTATGCACCCGGAAATTGAGCAGGACCATCCTGGTAGCTGCCCAAAATGTGGCATGGCACTTGAAATATTAGGCATACCTGAAGTAACCACGAAAACAGAATATACCTGCCCGATGCATCCTGAAATCGTGCAAGATCATCCCGGCGCTTGCCCGAAATGTGGCATGGCACTAGAAGCGACAACCGTGGAGGCCGAGGAAGACAATAGCGAATTAAGTTACATGACTATTCGCTTTTGGATCAGTGCAGTGCTCGCAATCCCAATATTTATTACTGCGATGGCGGCAGAATTTTGGCCGCAAGCAATGAGTGAGATAATTAAACCAGCCAATAGGCAATGGTTCGAATTAGTTTTATCTGCACCCATCGTTTGGTGGTGTGGTTGGGTTTTTTATGTACGCGCAGTGCAATCCGTTAGAACTATGAATTTGAATATGTTCACACTCATTGGCTTAGGTGTGTCCGTCGCTTGGATATACAGTTTTGTTGGAGTGGTGTTCCCAGAAATATTTCCTGCCAGTGTCTTTAATAAATTCAATGTTATTCCGGTTTATTTTGAGGCAGCATCGGTTATTACTTCGCTGGTTTTATTGGGACAAGTGTTGGAGTTACGGGCACGCAGTCAAACCAATACAGCAATTAAATTGTTACTCGGATTAGCGCCCAAAACTGCACGTCTTGTTCGTGAGGATGGCGTAGAAGAAGATATTCCTTTGGAACAGGTTATGTTAGGTCAATTGCTGCGTATTCGCCCAGGCGAAAAAATACCAGTCGATGGCGAAGTGCTTGAAGGCGAAAGTAATGTGGATGAATCTATGGTGACAGGTGAACCATTACCTGCTGCAAAATCGAAGGGAGATAAATTAATTGGAGCGACCGTCAATGGCACGGGCAGTCTAATAATGAAAGCGCAGCGGATAGGGTCTGATACCCTACTCGCGCAAATTATTAAGATGGTTGCTGAAGCGCAACGATCACGTGCGCCAATTCAAAAAATGGTTGATATAGTGGCGGGCTATTTTGTGCCAGTAGTTGTGTTAATAGCGATAGCAACCTTCTTCGTATGGTATTTAGTTGGACCCGCACCCGCGCTTGCTTTTGCGATGATCAATGCCGTTGCAGTATTAATTATCGCTTGCCCCTGTGCTTTAGGGCTTGCAACACCTATCTCGATCATGGTGGGGACTGGCAGGGGCGCGATGATGGGGGTACTGATTAAAGATGCGGAATCACTTGAAATCATGCGTAAAGTCGACACTTTAGTGATCGATAAAACCGGGACTTTAACGGAAGGCAAACCCAAATTAGTCGCAGTCACGGCCATTAGTGACGTAAATGAGAAGGAATTACTTGCTTATGCGGCCAGTATTGAGCGCTCAAGTGAACATCCCTTGGGCGAGGCAATTGTGAAAGGTGCAGAAGAACAAAAGATTGAATTATATAAGACTAATCAATTTAAATCGGTGACGGGTAAGGGAATTACCGGCGAAGTAAACAGTCATGCCATCGCATTGGGCAATAGCAAACTACTAGAGGATTTGAAAATTGATACTGGAGAACTCACTGAGAAAGCCGATGTGCAACGGGCACTAGGCCAAACAGTAATGTTCATTGCCGTCGATGGTAAAGCAGCTGGACTTATTGGTGTCGCTGACCCCATAAAGGAATCCACGCCTGAGGCAATTGAAGCCTTACACAAGGCAGGACTTACAATTGTAATGCTAACTGGCGATAGCCAGAAAACCGCTGAAGCAGTTGCGTCCCAATTGAATCTAGATCAAGTCCAGGCAGAAGTACTGCCTGATGAAAAAGCAGCAGTTGTAAAACAATTACAAGCAGAAGGTAGGATCGTTGCCATGGCTGGTGACGGCATTAACGATGCTCCCGCATTGGCGCAGGCACATGTTGGCATCGCGATGGGAACAGGAACAGACGTGGCGATGGAAAGTGCTGGCGTGACCTTAGTCAAAGGCGATTTACGCGGTATTGTTCGGGCCAGAAAATTGAGTCATGCGACAATGCGCAATATCCATCAAAATCTATTTTTTGCATTTATTTATAATGGCTTAGGTGTTCCGGTCGCGGCGGGAGTACTCTACCCTATCTTTGGTATTTTGTTATCGCCCATTATTGCCGCGGCAGCAATGAGCTTTAGCTCTGTCTCCGTTATTATGAATGCATTGAGACTACGCAAAGTAAAATTGTAATAATTATTGATAACGTAGATGCGAATTTAAATATTTGCATCATTAGTTTTTCCTCAACAATATAAGGTGAATGATATGCATGGTGATGGTTTAAATTGGTTTCATTTGGGAACAGGTCATTGGCTTTGGGGAGTATTAATTTGGGGGGTGATTATTATTGGTGTAGTTTATTTAGCAAAGCTTAAAAATAAAAAATAGTTAATAGAAGCCATCAAATTAAGTCAGACTATTCAATGAATGCTGAGACGGCTAGCCCGCTGTCATAGATGATTCGGATTTGCGACAACTGCTCCTACGTTGCTCTAGCCCGCTTTTCTTACAGCACTTCGTAACGAGACGGTTTATCAGAACTCGCGCAGCAAGCTAAGTGTATCCTTATTTGTTGACCACATAAATAAATAGCTGATATGAGTATAAATAGCTTACAAAATGACTGCGCAATTTATTCTCAATCAAATAATATAAATCAGCCCTTGAGTCTAAAATTTAAAATCCAGGCTAAATCAAGTTCGGCAGATAAAAAAATATGCTAAAAAATTTAATAATGTTAATGCCTGGTACGCAAACTAATGTTCTTAAATACATTTAAAAACCAGTCCAACATTAGTTCTCTCTAATGTAAATCCATAAAGGAATATTTAGACTTATTATGCTAACCTCATGTCGAACTAATACATAATAAATCGAAAGGAATCTAATCATGGATAATCAGAACAAATCAGACCTAACTGATGTGACTCTACATCTAAAATCCGTCCATCTACTCATTATATTATTTTGTGCTTCTGTTTATTTATTTTCGTTTGCATTTGATAAAACAAACATTAAAGACGTCCAAGCTGAATATTCTAATCTAAAAAAAATGTTAAGTCACACGGGAGTTTTTCAAAGTAATCACCGCGCGCGCATGTGTAGATCAGCTATGGGCTTACATCGCGCTAGTCACCCTACTAATCGACATGAATTATTCAACGATAATAGACTAAAATTTGAATTTAAAGTTAACGGTGAAATGAAAACCGCTGTATTCAATGAATATTTAAATAAACATTACTTTCAACGTGATTTGTTGTGTAATGATCAATTGAGTTATCTTAATGCATTCAAACGTAAACCAAATAATAAATATCGAATGTATGTTACAAGCGGCAACTATCGCAAAGACGGTTTGCCCGATAATATTTTTCGTTACTTCCAAGTGAATTATGCAGGCAATCGAACGGATATAAATTTTCTGAATAAATTATGGAATTATGAAGCTGAGAATGATTATCGTATAACAAAAATAGATAAGTTTGACCTTAATCATGCCTTTGTTATGTCCTATAGTCAAAAATCACGGGTGAGTCAAAAAGTTACTTTTTCTAAAGAAGAAAGTGAAATAAAAACTAGAGGCTACAATTCTACCCTTTATACAATCAATGAATTTCCTGGTTTTGCTAAAACTGCTGGGATTGTTGATCTGAAGGGCTTGTCGCATTATTTAGTTGTTAATTTCATGCCCTATGAAGATCTTAAAGATTTTGCGATCATAATTCCTGTATACACCTCGCACCAACTGTACAGTAGCAAACAGCTATTAGAAAAAACCTATTCAATGACTTTTACCTCTCCTACATTTGGACCGTTTAATAAAGTATTCCCTAATCTCAATAATTTAATTGAAGAAAACAATTTAATTTCAAGTCATCAAATTGCTGCTCAGATAAATTTATTGGACGATAATCAAAAAAAATATTTCGAAATTGGCGGCGCAAAAATCGATGTCAATATAGTACTCAACATCAGCGTACTGATTATAATCGCATTACAATTCTACTTCTGGGTGTTTTTACGTTCGCTTGCAAGACGATATGATCCAAATAGTTGTCAAGTGGGAAGCCACTGGGTGGGAATTTTGCCTGATCGTATGTCGTTTATCGTGACACTTTTCACCTTGGTGTTTTTTCCTTTTGCGACGGGTGTGTTTCAAATACTAAGCACTCAAAGTTTGTCAGCATTATCTGGCCGAATTGATTTAATCGCAACTTTGGCCGTATTAGGATTTGTCTGTTTAGCAATATTTTATAACCTTGTTAAACTACATCGCAAAAAAACCAGTATGGTCGCTTCTAAAGACGTGGAAGCAGAAATAAAGAAAACAGCAACTCAAGTCAGGACAATTCACACTGTTGTAATAGCCACGAGTATCGCCCTTGCAGTCATAGTTTTTAATCACAAAGTCTCAAACATTGGTCCTTTGAAAGACGAGTATCGTGAGTTTAAAAAGTACGCTAATAATGTAAATTACTTGACTCTCAGTAAAATCAGGAAACAAGTAGAAAATATCTATCGAAAGGAAAATAATCTTCCGCCCAAAGTACAAGCCCATGTCAGTCTATTTAAAAAGGCAAAAAAATTCCAGCTGGAGCTTAAATCTGCAAAATTAGGCATCAATCGAGCAATATCGTATAACCAAGAACAAGCTTATATATATCAAGATACCAAGTTGATAATAAATCTCGGTCAGACTGGGCAACTAAAACACTATGATAGATTTGAGTATAGTAGCAGAAAAGATAGAGACGCTGCTTTTAGTGGGAAAACTAATAGCCTAGCTTCGCTTCGAAATTTTTGGAACCGAGTAACACTTAGAAAGTTTAATATTTATCAGATAGAAAAATACGATTTAGAAAATGTTTTAATTGTAAAACAAAAAAAGCGCTACGGTCATCCTTACAATTTAATCGAAAAAGTTAAAGTAAATTACTTAGAGACCGATGTGGTCAACAATGAGGTCGGCTTTCAGTCTAACTATGTACTCGCAGCAGAACACCCTAATTTAGTAGAAGCCCTAGGTTCAAATAAGAATAAGAAAATTACACATTTTCTTACTATGTGGATAGCGGATGGCGACATCAAAGAACACGTGCTGGTTATTCCTGTTGTAACTAAAAAAAGTAGTAAAAGTTTGAAATTGCTATTTTCTAATTACTTTAATATTAGTCCAACGTTAGTAGATAAGGGTAAATTTAGTTCAAGTTTCCCTCTGATTAGCAAGATGATATCTAAAAATCAATTCACTAAGGTTTCAGATATATTTCCTAAATTTAAAAAACTCGAGAACGAGGCATCTGGTTTAACCGAATTTGTCTTATTAGGCGCGCCTATAGGCATTGAAAAAATAATTCAAGTTGGCTCCTGGATATTGATACTGCTAATGACCTATTTACTTATTTTTGTCCGCTCTTTAAATATAAAAATAGGGCAGTCAAAAAAGATCATCGATACTGTTTGGCTTGGCTTACTTCCAGAAAAACTGCCCTTATTGCTGACTATAGCAAGTGCGGTATTTCTGCCCGTAGCAGTTTGTATTCTGCAATTATCTAATATAATTAGTAGTGATCTACTGAGTTATCAAATAGTAACCGGCTTGACCGTGATGATTTTGATTGTGGTATCTACATTGCTACTGTTTAATCTCGTTAAATTAAACAGGAAATCAAAAGTGAATTTACATAATTTGATTCAAAG
>QIKQ01000198.1 GCA_003233075.1 Gammaproteobacteria bacterium | reverse complement strand
CCGGTTTATTTGCAGGTATGTTGGCGAGGGCTTCACTTGACCATGGCCTTAATTCTCTTTGATTGCTAGTTTGCTGCGCGGAGCAAGCTGCAATTAATACAGTAAGTAACGCGTAGACAGTAATGTTTAATATCTTAGTTTTCATTTTTATCTCCATCAAAGAATGAATTAGAATTTCTTAGCTGATGAGTTTAGAGTTTGAATATCATCATATTGTCATCACTTATTAATTATTTAGTCACACTCCGTACAGTAGTCATTAACCTTAGGGAAACTCTGAGCAATTTGTCCCTGAATTGCCAGAGCACGACAAGAAAAAAGCGCAATTTTTCTTGTCTCACAAAATCAATCGCTTACAGCAATCGATTTTAGTGACACATCCTTAGTATTTCTATTGAAGCTAAGCAATTAAGATAAAGATATTGGCGTTTTATCCGCTAAAGTGAGTATGGGGAAAAAGACAAAAAAGGTGATAAAAGCTAATTTTAAGTGTCTTTTAATTAGCTTGTTATTTTTCAATTCTAATTTGCATGCACGCCAATTCCAGGCGCCAATTCATACTGCAAGTTGGAGTTTGCAAAAGACTAAAATTGAATGTCGCTTACAACAAAAAATCCCACATTATGGTCGAGCAGTTTTTACTAATCACGCGCTTTACGGCTATGGTTTTTATTTACAAACTAAACGTGGTTTAGTTGTTAATCAAAAAGCTGTCATTCGTTCTGTGCCATCGGACTGGAAGCATAACAAAGAAGTTCATGAAATAGCCGATATCGAAATGAAGGCGGGAAAAATTCCACTACGCTTAGCGCGAAATATAGCAGCGACAATGTTGGCAGAACTTGAACAGGGTATGTTCCCAACTTTTTCGTTTATTGATTCTCCGGGTCCTGAGGATGTTGTGACTGTTGCCTTATCAGCAGTTAAATTTAGACCCGCTTTTAAACGATTTACAGCCTGCGGTAAACGGCTGGCAAAATTTAAATTTAAATATATTCGCAATCGTACGGTTTATTTTGAAACAGGAAAAGATCGTATTACGCCTAAATTTAGCAGACGTTTGGATGAAATTGCAGCTTATATACTGCGTAATCAAAATGTCAGCTTTATCCGGGTTGATGGCCATACCGATATCGTTGGTGGTTTTGGTTATAATTTAAACTTATCGAAGAAAAGAGCAAAAGCGGTCAGAAAATATTTAGTGAGCCGTAAAGTCCCTGCATCTCTAATCAAAACGCGTCATTTTGGAAAACTTCGTCCGGTGGTTTCAAATCGGAGCGCAAGAGGTCGTAGTAAGAACCGTCGCGCACGCATCCGCTTACACAAAAAATAGCAAAGACGTAGTGGTAAAAACACGTGAAAAAATCGTGTTTTCTTGCTCAGATTGCTATAGAATTGCCTAAAATAATAATCCTATATTAAACGGTACATTTGCTTATGTAGGGTCATCCTTTCTAACAGAATTCAGGAGTCACAAATGCCTCGTGCTAAACCACGTGTCAAGAAGGTAGTCTTGGCTTATTCTGGCGGCTTAGATACCTCCGTTATTTTAAAGTGGCTAGAAGATGAATATGACTGCGAAGTTGTTACATTTACCGCAGATATAGGTCAGGGTGAAGAGCTAGAACCTGCTCGTGCCAAAGCCGAAACCTACGGTGTCAAAGAAATTTATATCGAAGATTTATGTGAGGAATTTGTTCGAGATTATGTCTTTCCGATGTTTCGTGCAAATGCCATTTATGAGGGTGAATACCTGCTAGGCACTTCAATTGCCAGGCCTTTAATTGCAAAACGTCTCGTTGAGATTGCGCAGGAAACGGGCGCTGATGCGATATCTCATGGAGCCACAGGTAAAGGTAATGACCAGGTACGATTTGAGTTAGGTGCTTATGCGTTAAATCCAGATATACAAATTATTGCTCCTTGGCGTGAGTGGGATCTCAATTCGAGGCAAAAGTTGCTGGCCTATGCGGAGCAACACGGTATCGCAGTCGAGCAAAAACAGGGCAAGAAATCACCTTATTCTATGGACGCAAATTTACTGCATATTTCCTACGAAGGTGGAATATTGGAAGATCCTTGGTCCGAGCCAGAAGAGAGCATGTGGCGTTGGTCAGTTTCACCGGAAAAAGCACCCGACAAAGCAGAGATTTTAGAGATCGATTTTGTTAAAGGTGATCCAATCGCGATAAATGGTCAAACTTTAAGTCCGGCGAGTCTATTGGCGGAACTAAATAAGATAGGTGGTGCCAATGGTATAGGCAGAGACGATATTGTTGAAAATCGTTATGTTGGTATGAAGTCTCGTGGTTGCTATGAAACACCGGGTGGAACTATTTTATTAAAAGCACATAGAGCAATAGAATCCATTACATTAGATAGGGAAGTTGCGCATCTCAAAGATGAACTTATGCCTAAATATGCCGCTATGATTTATAACGGTTACTGGTTTAGTCCCGAGCGTGAGATGATGCAAAAAATGATTGATTCATCACAGCAAACTGTTAATGGCTGTGTCCGACTGAAGTTATACAAAGGCTCCGTTACAGTATTAGGAAGAAAATCAGAGACAGATAGTCTTTTTGACGAAACGATTGCTACTTTCGAAGAGGATGATGGCGCTTACGATCAAAAAGATGCAGAAGGTTTTATTCGTTTAAATGCCTTGCGACTAAGAATTGCAAATAGGAATAAAACTAAATGAGATTGTTGCACACAATGATTCGAGTCGGGAATCTACAACGATCGATTGAGTTTTATACCAATGTATTGGGTATGGAGTTACTGAGACAAAAGGAATATCCTGACGGTGAGTTTACGTTAGCATTCGTAGGTTATGGCGCTGAATCTGATCAAACTGTGATTGAGCTTACTCACAATTGGGGTGTTAGCGAATATGAATTAGGTGCGGGCTTTGGCCACATCGCAATCGAAGTTAAGGATGTTTATCAGGCATGCGAAGAAGTTAAACTTAAGGGCGGTGTGATTATCCGTGAAGCGGGACCAATGAATGCAGGCTCCACTATTTGCGCCTTTGTTAAAGATCCAGACGGCTATGAAATTGAATTATTAGGGCTAAAATTCTAGTTGTTATAAGTGTATAAGTAGATTTTAAACAAAACACTAAATGTCATAATAGAATACTTTGAACCGACAGGTAAGTCAGTTTAAATTTCTATTAAAACTTAAGTTCGATACGAACTTACAAAATAGGGCGGTATCTTTCTTTGGCAGGTCAGGATGACCTAAATATTAAGAACCTGTTTACTAAATAGTAGTGATTATTTATGCGTAGAGTAATTATACTCGCATTGTTGTTTCTTGTTTGTCATGTTGCGTTGACAGCAGAAAAACAAACAATACGAATTGGTGTGCTTGCCTATCGAGGTGTCGAGCAAACTCGTTTGTTGTGGACGCCTACTGCAAATTATCTTAACGATGCTATTTCAAAATACCAATTTAAAATTATTCCTCTTAATTATGTGAAATTAAAGAAAGCGCTCCAATACGGTGAAATCGAGTATGTATTAACAAATACGGGACACTATGTGGAGCTAGAGGCTGATTTTGGTGTAACTCGAATTGCAACATTGATTAATAAACACGGCAAACATAATTTAACTCAATTTGGTGCGATCATCTTTACCCGTACGACCCATCCTGTCATTAAATCGATAAAAGATTTACATAATAAACGTTTTGTCGCAGTAAAGCCCTATGCCTTTGGAGGGTTTCGCATGGGCTGGGCCGAATTGTTAGATAATGGGATTGATCCATTTACCGATTTTAAGAATATAGAATTTTCTGGTTTTCCTGTTGATAAATTAGTTTATTCTGTATTAAAAGGTGAGTATGACGCCGGTACAATCAGAACGGGAGTATTAGAGCGACTGCATAAAAGTGGAAAAATAGATATAAATGATTTTAGGATATTAGCAGCTAAAAAAATCAAAGGGTTTCCATTTTCACTTAGTACTAAACTTTATCCTGAATGGCCATTCTCAAAAACGGCAACTGCTCCAAAAGACCTGACTAAATCTTTAACGATAGCTTTACTGCGACTATCGGCAGACAGTGAATCAGCGAGAGCCGCCAATATTCGAGGGTGGACAGTACCATTAGATTATCAACATGTACATGAGCTATACAAGCGCTTAAAAGTTGGACCCTATAAAAATCACGGCAAAGTTAGTTTACAAGATATTTTAAATCATTATTGGCATATTGTACTTTTTACTTTCGTTATAATCTTACTGTTAACCATCATTATTGTTTATATATTAAAGCTAGATAAAAAAGTAAGAAAAAGTGAATATAGTTTAGCAAAAGCACAAGAAATCGCCCATATTGGTAATTGGGAATGGAGTATTAGTAAAAATGAGATGAAATGGTCTGAAGAAATATATCATATCTTTGGCATTGATGATCATTCCAAACATACTGGCATAGAAGATTATTTAAACCGAGTTCACCCGGACGACAAAGAATTTGTAAAAATTTCTTTAAATGATGCCTTATATCATAAGCGTCCATTTAATATTGATCATCGAATTATATCAGTTGATGGTATTACTAGAGTAGTCCATCAGCAAGCTGAAACTAGCTACAATGAGACCGGTAAGGCTGATGGTATGTCAGGAATTGTTCAGGATATTACTGAACGTAAGTCAGCTGAAGACCGCTTGCGAGAATCAGAGCAGGAGCTAGCTTCTATATTAAATAATATGCAAGACACATTCTTTCGCATCAGTTATAACGGCCGAGTGACATCTGTCTCGCCCTCTATTGCTCAGTTACTGGGTTATGAAATGGATGAAGTTTTGGAAGCGCGATTTGTAAAGTTTGTTGTTAAAGGTCAAAACCGTAAAGGTTTTATGCAACAATTAAAAGACAATTATGGTCGTGTTGATAATTTTGAAATGAAGTTATTGCATAAAAGCGGCACAGTATTGATTACGGCGATTAGTGCCCATTATATATACGATAAATCAGGTGATTTAGAAGGCATAGAAGGCATCGCTCGAAATATTTCTGAGCTAATTCATACTCGTGATGACTTAACAAAAGAAAAGGAACGAATTCAAACGACTTTAGAATCGATTGGGGATGGTGTTATTACTACCGACATATCGGGTGTCGTTGAATATATGAATGCAATC
This sequence comes from Gammaproteobacteria bacterium, assembly GCA_003233075.1. Taxonomy (GTDB): domain Bacteria; phylum Pseudomonadota; class Gammaproteobacteria; order SZUA-21; family SZUA-21; genus SZUA-41. The sequence continues at coordinate 1,138 of QIKQ01000198.1, read as the reverse complement.
GCAGAAAAATTGACTGGTTGGAAATTACAGGACGCTAAGGGTTTACGCTTGCTTGACGTATTCAATGTAAAAGCAAGTACCGTTGGAGATTCAGTTGAAGACGCTTTAAAGACTGTTCTAGATGAAGATTCGAGCACACCTAAGGTGGTTCACGATGCGGTATTAAAGGACCAAGATAAAAATAAATATTTTGTAGAAGTGACGTTTGCGCAAATCAAGGACCATGATGCGCATCGAATCGGTTGTGTTATTATTTTTCATGACGTCACTGAGGTACATGAGCTTGCGAAACGAATGGCATATCATGCAAAACATGACGCACTGACTGGCCTGATGAATCGAAGAGAGTTAGAATCACGCGTTGAATTAATATTAAAGCAGAGTCCTTCCATAAAGGAACACGCCTTACTTTATATAGATTTAGATAATTTTAAGAAGGTTAACGATAGTTGTGGACATATTGCTGGAGATGAATTACTGAAACAAATTGCCGATCAATTTAAAAGTAAAATCCGAGATATGGATACATTAGCAAGAATAGGTGGCGATGAGTTTTGTTTGTTATTGCAAAATTGCCCGGTTAATCAAGCAAAAAATATTGGAGATTCACTCGTTGAAGTGACGCGACATTTTCGATTTGCTTGGGGTGAGGATGTTTTTCAAATAGGTCTTAACATTGGTTTAGTCGTGTTTAAGAATAGCGGTACGACAGTAAGCGACATTATGAATGATGCAGATATTGCTTGTTATAAATCCAAGGAAGGTGGAAGCAACATAATATATGTGCACGAAGATCAAGAGGAAGTGGTTCAAAAGCGCAACGGAGAACAACAGTGGGTCAACCGTTTAAAGAAGGCTGTCGATGAGAATCGCTTTGTTATTTATTATCAAGAGCTAGTGCCGGTCAATAAAACGGAATGTAAAGAAAAGCATTATGAATTATTGGTTCGCATGAAAGATGAACAAGGAAATATTATTTTACCTATGGCATTTATACCTGCTGCTGAACGTTATAAAATGATAAGCACTATTGATCGTTGGATATTTGATCATACCATCGAACTTATTTCGAATTTACACAGCGAATCAAATTCGAGTATTTGTACCATTAATTTGTCGGGCCAATCTATTGCAAGTC
>QIKQ01000262.1 GCA_003233075.1 Gammaproteobacteria bacterium | reverse complement strand
TATGTCGAGCGCTTGGACCGAGTGAAAACGTGTCATAGTATGCAATTGGGCCGTCGCAGTAGACGGGCTGTGAGAAATGCGGGCTAGCCCGCACTGCTGTCCCATAGTTTGTGATAATGTTTCATTAAGCACTATCAGCATAACGCCAATGAATTGAATGTCGATTTGGGACATGAAACTAGCACTTAGCTTACGCTCGTTAATAAACAGAAAAATTGCAAGATTATTCACCATCATGATCAGAAGAATTTAAAAAGAATTCGTCGTTGCGAGAAATGCTCGTTGAGCATTTCGTGGCAATCTCCTAAATTCAATGACTTAGATTGGGAGATTGCTTCGGCTGCTGACGCAGTCTCGCAACGACGGGCAACGTTGAGTGCAATCTGATCACTCTATAACTGCTACACATCGAAGCAAAATATTTGTGGGACAGCAGTGTGCTAGCCCGCTTTTCTCACAGCACTTCGTCGCGAGACGGTTTATCAGAATTTGCATGAAGTTAAGTGTATCCTTAATGAAGCCCAAAGGGATTCTAAAGGGCAAGCGTGCGTTATGACTGGATTTCGCGACCGAGAAATGGCAGGCATAGTCGACACTATGTCGAGCATTTCGACCGAATGAAATCCAGTCATAGTGTATGATTGGGACGTCGCAGTAGATGGGCTGTGAGAAATACGGGCTAAACGCGATAGCTATTTTCAACTAATGTAATTATTGTTAATATTACACCACAGACACTAAATACCACAAACGATATGACCGATTCTAAAAAACTAAATGAACTCGAAAAACAAAAAATAAATCTAGAAACTGCAAAAATTGCCTGGGTGGATTTACAGCGCTATTTCGCTGCTGGTCGCCTCGTTCTTGTCGCCAAAGAACTAGATTTAGTTGATGTTGCATTTCAATTTAGCATTGATAACACCAAAGATATAGACACTTGGAAAAAACAGTCCAAGCTCGATTTTGTAAGCGATCAGCAAGCCAGAGATTGGCTGCAAAAAAATGTAACTCTTTGGGCGGTAGTCGTTAAACCTTGGGTCTTAGTCCAAGAATCATTAAAAATTAAAAAGGAACACCCTGATATATTTCCGAATGCTCCTAAAACTTGCTCATAGGAGTTCTGCTAACGAAGCGACATTTTTCTAACACCTAAATGATAGACTCTACTATTCAGAACTTCTTTCTCATCCAAACCAAAAAATACTGCTTTGACCGAGACTAGTTTACCTTTTCGTAATTTTGAGAGAATCGCTTTATCTTTAGGACGAATATAAAATTGGTAGTGGGGCGCTAAAATTGAGCTAGATTTTTTCTTTGACGCAATTCGCAATGAGACAATATGGCTATATTGGTACAAATCAACCGGATGTACCTTCCTCCATTTTCTTAATTCCTGTGCATCATTAGGAATATCCATATAAGTCGGAAAACTTTTCACTTTCTCTACGTCAAGCACTTTAAATTTACCGGAAATGAGGTGAGTATTTCTCTCACTTTTATAAAACTCGTCAAACTCAATAGTAGTCATTGCATCAATTTTTTTAGTTAACTTAGCAAGTGATGTTTTTTTATTCGCTTAGGATCAGTAACAAACTGTTCATATTCATTAATTGTTTGCTTAACAGTTTTTTTAGACAGATAGCCGTTTAGTGTTCGTATGCCATTTACCTCACCCAACTTACTGGTTCCCATCGCCAAGCCTCTTAAGTTGATTAGATAAGTCCTTAAATGGGTTTGCTAATACAATATTAGCGGATGCGAACGCTAACACTACGATCACTGTTAGTAATTTTTTCATAATCAATTCCTTTGTCTATTTGAGAAAATCACTAATATTAGATCCCTTAATAAGCTTGCCACTAAATTTACGGATACTTAAAAGCTTCCCTTGAGCTAACACCAACGATTAAATTTGAAACTTCAGAGCTTGCGGAATAATACCTGTTTGAATTAACTTGAAAATTTAAAATCGTCAAAATTGTTAAAACTAGTGCGACTAATAGTGAACCGATGGTCCTTAGGATCTTTTCGGATCTTTTCGGATCTTTGGCTGCAGAGTAAACTCCTTAGTCTCTACGATTGAATTAGTGAGCTTTAAATTTCTAGTTGTTTTCAATAACTCTTACTTTAATAAAACTCCTTAAGCCTGATTTGATTATTAAACATTATTTAATATATTCAATTGTTATTTTATTATACTGTAAGTATAGATGCATGCTTATTAATTATACAGCTTGTGGTTGCGACTATAGTTTTGCCTGAATTTCGACGATAGTTGGTCCTGCCTAATTAAGAAAGGTTGCTGCGACTTATAGTCATGAAGAAAGAAATACTATATATAGCGACATACGTTCATAGCTATTTGTGTAATTTCTTAGTGTAAAATTAATGCGACCATGGTTAGTCCGCTTCAGTGAATTACAAAAGCACAAAGAATTGTAGCCTGCATCGAGCAAATGGTATTCGAGGTGATTAGGCCGATTATTCAACCTTAGACATAGTTATCCGCATGAATTGCTGTTTGTTTCTGCCAACTGTAAAATTAATTCGTCTGGATACATACAGCATTGCCTAACTATACAAGCTCGGCTCATAAATACTGCCATCAGATTCCACAAACAACTCAACGTAATGACCACCAAATAAATTATTGTCAACGAAATATAAGTCAAATGCTTTGTCTTCCATAATATGCACTCCCGTTAGCTCTATTCTCGCTAAAAACTCATCGCGCCCGATTTCTGGATCCTCAGAGTGTTTCCATTTTTTATTATAATGAGTTAACAAATGCTTCGTTAATACATTTTCCACGTCATGCCATAATTCATTAATGACGGCTTCCACTTCTCGGATCGCATCTTCATACTCGTTTGGATTAAAGTCATTGCAAACAGAAACATTGACACGTTCACCACGTATTTGTCTTTCTTCTTCCCAGTCGTCAATTGCTGGGGAGCGAACAATGCCTTCACCACTTATATAGACACACACGCTGTGATTTCCCGAAATTCCTTGGTCGTTAAAAACTAATTCACAGGCCATTTCTTCCATAACAAAAATAGATAGAAATTGTAAGCTGGACTCATAATCCTCTCTATTAATTTCTAAATTATTAAGAAACTTGCGGCGCTCGTTAACTCGAGGCAGAAATTGACCTGTGATGCTCGATATTATTTCAGGCCATAAGGATTCAATTCTACATTGCATATTATTGACAAACTCGCCAATCTCAGTTTCTGTAATATCATCACAAACTCGAAGTTTTGCATCTTGACCTTGAACTGACAAAATGCCTTCCCACTGAAGTTCGTCTTCGTTGTAATGCATTTTCATTCTATGCTATCTACCACTTTTTTAATGATTTTAAACACGCCTGAATTGATACCAAGAAATATAAATTTTGTGCTGAACAAACAACTACTTAACTACATTGTAAGCCACGCATTGCGGTCTTGCCAGCTTTCGAGAAGAGATTACTGTTATCGATGCACTAAAGAACTCATTTGCTAACAATGCGAAGAACCAATCCTACCCGCTTCAGACCTCCCAGTTAAACCAATAAAATAGGCTCACGATATATTTTACTGGTAGACAATGCATCTTTAATTATTATGCAAGTAGAGAATATAAATACACCATTAATCAGTGATGAGCTTGCTTATCAAACATGTTTTATTTTCAGCTTTATCTTGGAACTACTAAAAACTCTCAATATTTTCAGCAAATAGTACGATTTTTAGTAAAAAGTATCGAAATAATGACTAATTTGTGACCAAATAAGTTGTCTTGTACTCAACAATTTAGGAGAATAGGCCTAGCCCACTTTTCTCACAGCACTTCGTCGCGAGACGGTTTATCAGAACTCGCGCAGCGAGTTAAGTGTATCCTTAATGAAACCCGAAGGGGTTCTAAAGGGCAACGGTATGCTATGACTCGTTTTCGCAACCGACAAGTGCTCAGGCGTAGTCAAATATATTCAGCCACCGTTTTCGAGCGCTTGGACCGAGTGAAAACGAGTAATAGTATGCGATTGGGCCGTCGCAGTAGATGGGCTGTGAGAAATGCGGGCTTGACACCAGAATCAACCTATACTCGAGCTTTAGAGTGAATGACAGCTCAGGTTTTCATTGCAATAGTTGCCTGGTTGCTTTATTTTCGTAATAATAAAATTCAACTAGCCATTAGGAGTGTGCTATGCAAGAAAAAATGCGTACTGGAATCAGTACATTTGCAAGTAGTCTAATTTTAGTTATTGCCTTAGGGATGATGTTTTTCGGAACTAGTTTCGCAGGCGGAGCGTCAGGCGACGGAAAATTAAAATTTAAGTCACACAAGCATTGCCATAAACACGGTCATCCGCACGGATATGGTAAGTCCAAAACAACTCATCGACATAAACATTGTCATAAGCATTGGCATCCGTACAAGAATAGCGGACACTCACACAAAAATCACAGAGCAGAATTTCATTCAAAGAAAATTCTTTTCAAAAATCATCATAAGGGACACATAGCGAAGAAAACGAAAAAAAGCTCTAAAAAGAAAAACAAATAAGGTAAAAACCCGAATTGCAGTAGCTCAACCACGGCTACTGCACATTCATTTAACTAAATCCTACGTGATTGGTCCCACGTATTCTCAGGCTAAGGGGCACCTCTAAATTAAAAACACAAACTCTCTACATGTCAGCTATTTAATAAGCCCTTAGGGGCGCTTTTAATATGCACGTCTTGCTGCATATAGGGAATACTGATTCCATTCTTGTCAAATATCAATTTTACTTTTTCTAATAAGTCACTTTTTACAACTCCATAGTCAGAATTTAACACCCAAGGTTTTGTAGCAATATCGATACTATGATCGCCTAGCTCAACAACCATAATAGTCGCAACTGGATCTTTTAATATTCGAGATTCATTGTCTAATACTAACTGCAATATTTGTTTTGCCTTTTGAATATCATCGTCATAACCAATACTAAATATCAGATCAATACGTCGATTTTCTTTCGCAGAATAATTAACGATAACGCCTTTGTGAATTTGCGCATTGGGTACAGTAACTTCTTTGTTATCAGATGTACGTAATGCCGTACTAAAGATAGTAATCGCTTCAACGACACCGCTAGTACCACCTGCCTCAATGAAATCTCCAACACGAAAGGGACGAAAAATAATTAACATTACCCCCGATGCAAAATTACTCAGTGAATTTTGCAAGGCCAAACCAATGGCGAGACCAGCCGCACCCAATATTGCTAAAGCAGACGAAGTTGGAACCCCTAGTTTATTCAACGCGGTTAACACGACAACGGCAATTAAAAACGCATAAGCAATATTCGCAATAAAATCAGTTAATGTGACATCGACCTTGCTTCTTGCGAATGCCTTTTTTAAGGCACGTACAATCATTTTGGCAGCCCACCAGCCTATTACGAATACGATGATAGCAATTGCTATTTTCTCTCCATAAGCGACAAGACTTTCTGCCGAGACAAATTTTGACATTTCATTCCTCTCAATTAATATTAAGCCTACTAAATAATCAGGCATCTAGATTAGAGGAAATCATACCTATGGACAGCTTGAACTACAAGTACAGATTAACTGCAAATGATCACGTCTAGCACGAAGCATACACGCGTTAAAAATATAGACAAATGAGTAAATTTATTTAATATACGACGAGAAAAATCTTAAAGGAAATGGTCGTTGCGAGGTTGAATGCGACCTGATCGCTCAATAACTGCTACACATCGCAACAAAATATTTGTGGGACAGCAGTGGGAAGTCTCGCCAAAATCGATCGCACTTTTTTCTTGTCGCGCTCTGACAATTCAGGGTCGAATTGTCAGAACTTCATTAAGGCATAATTTCAATAGTTTGGTGCTTAGCATTGTCATTACGCGAAACCAGAAACATAACCTAACATCGTTTTAAAATCGGTCAATCTAAACTTTATAAATTAGTATCAACTTATCATTGAAATTACATGACATTATTTTTAAGAGAGGATCGTAACTCAGGCAAGTAAATGGCACGTAACAACTTTAGTTCTGGATAAGAATTTGACTCACTCACACTTTGACTAAGTAAAGTCTCTAAATCCTTAACACATTTTATATTACGAATTGATTGCTCGTCCATATCGGTACAAATTGAAAGTTTAAGAATCTCTGTCGAATGCAACCTAATACTATTTCCACATATAAGCAAAACCGATCTCCTTCTCCAAGCAAATATTATTCTAAAAAAGCAAAGGTTAGTACATTAGAATTCACAGTCAAGCAACACACATTCTTTTTTA
>QIKQ01000195.1 GCA_003233075.1 Gammaproteobacteria bacterium | reverse complement strand
CGGATATTCAAAATACTGGCGCTGGGGCTATTAATGACACCATTATGACCAGTTCAGGAAGTTATGTAGCAGATACTTATCGAATTTTTACTGCCGATAACTCAAATGCAGTTGCTGATGGTGGCGCGACACGTGGTGCTATCACGGATGCTAGCACAAATAGTACTTTGCAATATGAATTACGTGTTAATGGGACATTGGTTTATACTCAAAGCGAAGCGGCGGCGCCATTAGCAAATGTCACCGCACTTGCTAGCCAAATTAATACGCAAGTAGCCACGACTGGTGTGCGAGCCTATGTTAATGCAGCGGGTACTAGTCTGTATTTGGTAAATGATCCGCAATCAACAGCCAATATAGTTGTAAATGAAACACTCAATACGACTGCCGGTGTTACCGAGGACGGTGATACTGTCACAGGTTATTTTGGCTCAGCTTTAACTGGTGCGACGACGCCTTCAACGACTGTTACTTTTACTGGCCAATCCGATAGTTATATAGTACTAAATTCATCAAATACTGCAGTAGCAGATGGCGCATACACATCTGGTGCAAATATAACTTTTAATGGTATACAAACCAGCGTGTCCGGTACGGCAAATAACGGTGACATATTTACCGTATCGCAAAACACCAGTGGCGTGAGTGACAATCGAAACATGTTGTCTTTAGGTGGCTTACAGGATACGCGAACGTTGCTAGGTGGAACCGCATCCTATCAAGATGCGTATGGATTTATTGTGGCTGATGTAGGTGTGCGGACTCGTAAAGCGGAGATAACTTTAGAAGCGCAAACTGTTCTTCTGAATCAATCAATAGAAGCGCGAGAATCAAAGTCAGGTGTTAATTTGGATGAGGAAGCAGCAAATTTGCTTCGCTTTCAGCAAGCCTATCAAGCAGTCGCGCAGGTGATTGCCACTGCTGATCGCTTATTTCAAACGTTGATTGGCGCAATCGGAAGATAAGATGAGAATTTCAACCAAACAATTTGCACTTACTTCAGTCAACTCTATTTTAGATCGGCAAAGAGATTTAAATAAAATACAATTGCAAATCTCGACCGGTCTTCGAGTTTTAAAGCCCTCTGATGATCCAGTAGCATCAATACGAATATTAGAAATAAGTGAATTAATATCGGTGAATGAACAATTCCAGAAAAATAGTAACTTAGCTGAATCGCGGTTAACGATTGAAGATTCATCTTTAACCGGCGTAGTTGATATATTACAAAGAGTACGAGATCTTGCTTTGCAGGCAAATTCTGGTTTAATTGGTAATTCAGCCCGACTAAATATTGCTGAAGAAATCGATCAGTTGCAGGAGCAGCTATTGGATGTTGCTAATACCAAAGACAGTAATGGTGAGTATATATATGCTGGTTTCAAAGGCACAACAGTGCCATTCAGTAGAGGTGCTTCCGGTACTTTTAATTATAGTGGAGATTCCGGTCAACGATTTCTACAAATTGGTCCCAGTCGTCAAATTGCAGTAGGTGATTCTGGAACTGAAGTGTTTCGTCGAATTAGTACTGGTAATGGCAGCTTTAGTGTTGGATTGAATAGTAGCAATGCAGGAAATGGCATTATTGGTCCAGGAACTGTTACAACTGTGGCAACTTGGAATGCTAATGCTGAGGTTTATCAAATAAATTTTACGAGTGCGACGGCCTATGATGTGCGGGATGCGCAAAATAATCTGGTCACTACTGGGACTTATTCCGAAGGGGCCAATATCACCTTTGCGGGAATTCAAACTTCAATCACGGGCGTGCCGGCATCAGGTGATCAATTTACGATTACGCCAAGCAGAAATCAAGACGTGTTTACGACGCTAGAAAAATTAAAAACAGCGCTTAATGTAGGTACAACGACCGATGCGTCGGCGGCACAATCAACAAACCTAATCAATGCTGAAATTGCTAATATGGATCAAGCATTGGAAAATATTGTTAATGTCCAGGGCAGGGTTGGCGCACGTTTAAACTCCATTACTCGACAAAGATCAAACAATGATTCCTTAATATTTGAGTCAACAATCATTCTTTCAAGAGAACGAGATCTTGATATAACTAAAGCAGTCTCAGATCTAAATTTGCAATTAACGGGTTTACAAGCAGCACAACAGGTCTTTGTGCGAGTACAAAACCTAAATTTATTCCAATTCTTATAAAGATTAACTTAGATACGGGCTACGGGTTTGCATTTCTTTGTAGTCTGCAAGTAGTGAGCGAAGCGAACGAAATGCAGGGCAAAGTTAATCCTACTTTATTTCCGCATTAAGGACCAGGCCATTAATTCGTTTTTTTATTTCCCAAGTCAATTAAGCCAGGCAATCAGACCTGTTGATAGGCCGTTCAACTGATTAAGTCTAGGTTAAGTTAGTCATTTAAACTCCAACAGATTACTTAGGCTCCCATGGCACCTGATTTGCATAGTTAACAACGAGTTAATGTCTGTTAAATTCGGCATAATAATAGAGGTTATAGTCATGGGCAGCAAAAAAGTACTTATACTTGGTGGAGACGGCTATCTAGGTTGGCCGACAGCCATGTATTTATCAGAACAAGGTCATGAAGTCGCTGTCGTTGATAATTTTATAAAAAGACAGTGGCAGGCGGAAAAGGGCACTGAGCCATTGATGCCGATATCTACCTTGCATGAGCGTATAAAGGTATGGAAAGAGGTATCAGGTAAAAGCATTGAATTATTTGTCGGAAATTTAACAAACCATCGCTTTGTTTACAGTGTTTTTTCAAAATTCCAACCAGATTCTATTATTCATTACGCGGAACAACCTTCTGCGCCATTTTCTATGATTGATCGTCATCATGCAGTACTAACTCAAACAAATAATGTAGTTGGTACGCTTAATGTGATGTTTGCTATGCAGCACAGTTGTCCGAATGCACATTTAATTAAATTAGGCACCATGGGTGAATATGGCACGCCCAATATCGATATTGAAGAAGGTTATCTTGATGTCGAGCACAACGGTCGAAAAGACAAAGTATTATTTCCCAAAAAACCATTTTCCTTTTATCATCTTTCAAAAGTGCATGACAGTCATAATTTGTACTTTGCAGCCCAAGTATGGGGCATGCGTGTCACTGACCTAAATCAAGGCGTGGTATATGGCGCTGATACGGATGAAACTAGGCGTCATGAAAAATTGGTAACCAGTTTTCACTACGATGAAGTTTTTGGTACCGCCTTGAATCGATTTTGTGTGCAAGCAGTAGAAGGTGTGCCTTTAACAATCTATGGGGATGGTACGCAAACGAGAAGCTTTCTTAATATACGCGATACACTTAAATGCGTAGAAATAGCCGTTGATAATCCGGCAGATGCAGGTGAGTTTCGAGTATTTAATCAATTTACTGAAATATTCTCCATGAATGAACTTGCTTTGCATGTTCAGGAAGCCGCAAAAAAACACGGTTATAAAGTAGAAATTAAAGCGATTAAAAACCCGCGTGTCGAAAAATCGAACCATTATTATAAGCCGACCAACAGTAGTCTATTATCACTTGGTTTGGACCCAATTCACTTATCAGATGCATTGTTTGACGATGTACTAGCTAGGGTAAAAGAATTTAAACATCGAATTAATACCGACGTTATTTATCCAACGGTAAAATGGCAGCATGATACTAACAAGGCGGATGATAGTGACAGTGATTTGATGGTAGTGGAAGGTACAGCAGCTTAATTTTGAATACTGTAATGTACAATTTTTCTGAATCAATTAATATCGGCAGTTTTACGGTCGGTCATGAGCAGCCAGTTTTTATAATTGCCGAAGCCGGTGTCGCGCATTTTGGCAGCGTGGACAGGGCAAAACAGTTAGTTGATATGGCTGTTGCGGCCAATGCTGATGCAGTAAAGTTCCAAATATTTCGAACTGAAGATCTGATTAGCCCGGTTTGTCCGGAATGGCGAGAAAGACTTAAGCCAAAAGAATTAGAATTCTCGGCCTTTTTGGAAATAAAAACCTATTGCGAACAAAAAGGTATATTATTTTTAGCCACTGCGCATGATGAAAAAAGTTTTGAATATCTCGTTGGTCTCGATGTCGCGGCCTATAAAGTGGGTTCAGGCGAAGTTGATAATGGGCCCTTTTTAAAAACAATCTTATCGCAAAATAAGCCAGTCCTTTTATCCACTGGCTTGCATAATAAAGAATCGATTCAAAATATTGTTAAGCTAGCACGTCAAGTCAATAATCCTAACCTAATTCTTTTGCACTGCAATACAGCCTACCCAACGCCGATAAAACAAAGTAATTTAAGATCTATTTGCTGGATGAGAGATCATTTTAAAACACTCGTTGGCTATTCTGATCACACGGTGGGCATGACAGTACCTTTGGCTGCGGTCGCACTAGGAGCCTGCGTGATAGAAAAACACATTTGTTTGGAAAAATTTACCGAAGGTTCTCAGGATTGCAAAGTGGCATGCAAAGAGGTGGAATTAATTGAATTTGTCAAAGCCATACGAGATACGGAACAGTCGATGGGCCATTATGATAAGCACGTTATCAAGGAAGCCGAAGCATCGGTGCTCTGGGCCAGAAAAAGCATTGTCGCAGATAAAGATTTACAGCCTGGACATATCGTCACTGCGGAGGATATAAAAATACGTAGGCCGGGAACGGGTATTGCGCCTGGTTTATTGGATAAAGTATTAGGTAAACGCTTGATTCAAGAAGTGAGTCAAGATTGTTTAATTCAATGGGAAGATTTAGAATGTCAAAGCCACCAAGAAAAATCTGCTTCTTAACGGGCAAACGTGGCGGTTTTGGTGCGCTAATACCTACCTTTCGCCTCATCAAGCAAGATCCCTCTTTGGAATTGTTTTTAATTGCGACTGATATGCATTTGTCAAAAAAATTTGGAAATACTATTTCTGAGGTAGACAAATGGGTAGAAGGAGCCTATCGCGTTCCAATAGACCAAGAAGATGATCAACCTGTTAGTCGCGCCAAAGCTTTAGGCAAGGCAATGTCAGGCATTGCTGAGTGTTTGTTAGAGATTAAACCAGATATTTTTGTTGTACTAGGTGATCGAGGAGAGGTCTATTCGGCTGTTAGTGCAGCGCTACATTTAGCTATCCCCGTAGCACACATACAGGGTGGTGATGTATCTGGAAATGTCGACGAAATGATGCGACACGCGATTACAAAAATGTCACATATTCATTTTCCGTCTACAAATTTAAGTGCTGCTCGAATCAAAAAAATGGGTGAAGATGACTGGCGTATTCACACTGTTGGCGATCCGCACGTTGATATGTTATTACACGGCGAATATACGTCCTCAAAAAAGGTTAGATTAAAGTTTGGCATAATGGCTGAAGAGCAATTTGCGTTAATACTGGTTCATCCAGAAACCCTACACCCGGAAAATTCCTATCAAAACATGCGATCAATTTTAAGTCTTGTTAAAGAGCGTTCTTTAAAGTCGATTATCGTTTACCCCTGTTCGGATCACGGCTATCAAGGAATATTAGACGCTATTGATGAGTATAAAGAGACAGCCTGCTTTAATATTCAAAAAAATATTGAGGCACCAGATTTTTGGGGATTGCAAGCAGAAGCCAGTGTGTTTATCGGCAATTCCAGTGCAGGATTAATTGAGGCACCTTATTTTAGTTTGCCGGTGATCAATATTGGCTTGCGACAAGTTGGACGTGAACATGCAAACAATTTAATTCAAGTAACGGCAGTAAATAAAAGTAATCTTGAAAGTGCTCTAGATTTGGCACTCAGCAATTCATTTCAGACGAAAATTTCCGGTACGAGTGATCGACCGTTTGGCGATGGCAATGCCGCCGAAAAAATGGTAGAGATTTTAAAAGAAACAGATTTAAATCGAACTTTATTTGAAAAAAGGATTGCTTACTAATGGACAGAAAAGTACTAGGGATAGTACCGGCGCGAGGCGGCTCGAAAAGCATCGAAAAGAAAAATATCGCATTGCTTAGCGGTAAGCCACTTATATATTATATCTTAAGTACGATGATGCACTCACAATTTATCAATCGAGTTGTCGTTTCTACAGATGATGAGGATATCGCTAGCGTAGCACGACGTTATGATGCTGATGTTCCTTTTATGCGGCCGACTGAATTCGCACAAGATAGCAGTCCGACTCTGCCTGTTCTGTATCATGCGATAGAATGGTTGTTAGAGAATGAAAATTATCAGCCTGATATTATTGTTTTATCTCAGGCAACCTCGCCTTTTGTATTGTCTTCTCAAATTGATGAGGCCTGCGAATTACTCGATAGAAATCCAGGCGCGGATGCGGTGACCACTGT
>QIKQ01000098.1 GCA_003233075.1 Gammaproteobacteria bacterium | reverse complement strand
TATGTCGAGCGCTTGGACCGAGTGAAAACGTGTCATAGTATGCAATTGGGCCGTCGCAGTAGACGGGCTGTGAGAAATGCGGGCTAGCCCGGATTGGAATTATTCTAAATATAAAGTGAGTTTGCCTTTAAGTGAATTATTCCGCTTAAGACAAAAGATGCATTTGCAGTCAGGAAAGCTAATAGGAAACTTTGTGCCATGAGAGATCAAACTTTAGTTTCCCTTTCGGGAAACCCTATCTATACCTATAACGAGGGTCCTAATGAGTTTCAGCCTGCGACAGAAAAAAGTAATCGCGATCTCATCACCTCTCATATAGAACAGCATATTGGGCCCATTTCTTGTGTTTTTCGTGAGATACACTCTGACACCGTGCGTATCGATATTCACCATATTTTGCCAAGCAAAGAACGCCCTTTTCACACCTTAGTGACGTCAGGTATGAGTGATTTAGCAATGCATTTACCCGCGAATATTCACGCCACTCAGCACATGGAACTCGTGGCGGTTTTACCAGAATATTGGAAAATATCACAAACTGATTTTGAAAATGAAAGTTGGTACTGGCCTATTAGACAACTCAAATTCTTAGCTCGATTTCCGCATAAATATAATTCTTGGCTTGGCTGGGGACATACCATTCCCAACAATGAACCCGCCGAACCTTTTGCGGACAATACTCGCTTAAGTGCAATTATGTTATTGCCTCCCATACACGCTGCAAATGATTTTCATAGTCTCAAAATTAGTACAAAACTAAAAATTGAATTTTTAAGTATTGTGCCAATCTCTAAAGACGAAATGTTCTTTAAACTTAGAAATGGTCCTAGTGCTCTACTCGAAATATTTCAAAAACATAATATTACTGACTTAATCGAAATTAAAAGAAAATGCTGCATATGCAAACGTTTTGGCTTATTTTAAATAGCTTGCTACCACCCTCGATGACCCAAATCTATAGGTCTATTAGATCTAAATAGATCTAAACGAAATTACTTGACTGTGTTATGCAATTTTTGCCTATAATAGACTCGATCTTTCGTTATAAACATTGGACGTTTGCATTTGAGCCGATAAGGCTACTTTTAGTACATGGCTCTAATTCTAAAAATTAAAAAGTGGGATAGTAACTCCAATGCGTGATTCACTCGTTTTTTATGTCAAATCTATTTTTGCAACCCTCGCTTTGCCCTTTATCGGCGCACTCATAATTGCAAGTTTTTATTTTATGATGGCACCCTCGCAAAGCATGGGAGCATTAGAATTTAAATTTTTCTTTTTGTTTATTTTATTTGCTCTATTTTCTATTCCAACCGCAATTAATAACTCAATTTGTTATTCAGTATCATCAACATTGGGAATAAAAAAATGGTGGTTATTTATAATACTAAGTGGCGCTAGTTTGGCGGTTTTTTATAGCTTGCTGGTAATTGATACTGATTTTTGGACAAGCATCAGACGTATGGGTGCCTATGGTTTTTTATTGGGTGGAGGCAGTGGTGCTGTATTTTATTGGTTTTTTATGCGAAAAAAAGCCAAACAGAAAAAGAACTCGCTCGATAAACATCCACACTATGTAATACATTTAGCGTATTTATCGATAATGTTTATCGTTTGTAAGTTAAAACTTGCTAATTTTTCACCGAAATATCAAGTCTCTGCAGATTTACCCATTTTTTTAGCAGTCCGCCCCGGCATAGGGCTGCAAAGTAATATTAATTCTTTTCCACCTGAGAAATCACTCGTATTATTACAAGACAACAATATTCGTGATGGCGGCAGTTACATTGGTGAACGCTATTTTGATTTTATATTTAATTTCGCTTGGTGGTTATTACCTGGTATCCTACTTATTATAATAAGCATTAAACTACTAAAAAAATAGTTTGAAATAGGTCCAATTAATAGTAAGCGGCCCGATTTTTCTTAGCATCAATCTTAATTACTTGATAATAAAATTCGTGACTTCATCATCGCTAAATGTAAAAACGATTACAGCCTTAAACCTATAAATAGCAAGGAATTTAGTAAGAGGAGATTTAAATGAAAATTAATAATTTTTGCCTAAGTGTTTTTCTGGTTTCATCGCACCTTTTTGTATTTCTAAATAGTAGTTTTGCCCACAATGCCAACCCTCTGCAATCCATAAAGGATTTTAAAACTAGCAAGCTATCTGCAAATATATATATCGTTCACGGCCCCAAAACCTTTCCCAACAAAAAATACCAGGGCTTCAATAACAACCCTGCTTTTGTTGTAACAAAAAAAGGCATAATCGTCATAGATCCAGGCAGCAGTGTTTTTATAGGTCGAGAATTGCTTAATAAAATCGCCGTCATTTCTAAACTACCTGTAATCGCTGTTTTTAATACCCACGTTCATGGTGACCACTGGTTAGGCAATCATGCCATCCAAGAAAAATATCCCAAAGTCAAAATCTACGCCCACTACAAAATGATCGAACAAATAAAGAATGGCGCTGGTAAGCAGTGGATCGAAATAATGAATAAAATAACTGACAATACAACAAAGGGTACTAAAGTAGTCTCACCCAACCAGGGGTTAAAAGGAAATGAGGAATTAAAAATTTCGAACATTAACATAAAAATTTACCACACAGGCAAGGCACATACTGATACAGACTTAATGATCGAAATTAGTAATGATAAAACATTGTTTTTAGGAGATATAATAACCCGTGAGCTTATGCCTTCGGCTCGTCCTCAAGATGGAAGTTTGCCTGGCCAAATTAAAGCGATCGAATTTGCCTTAAAAACAAAAAATAAAATATTTGTTCCTGGACACGGGAAATCAGGTACAGAAAAATACGTAAAAAACCATCTTCGCTTCTTAAAACAATTAAACAAACTCATTAACACCTACTTTAAACAAGGCTTACAAGCACATCAAATGAAACCTAAAATAATCAAAGCTCTTAATAAATATAAACACTGGGGACGGTTTAAAGACATCGGCAGGATAATCAATCACGAATTTGTAGTTCTAGAGAACGAGTCAATTTAATATTCTAGCAGTTACCGCCAGTGACTCTTTTATGCGAATAGTTTCTGGAACGTGCCGGGTCTTGACCTAATTGTTTGTTAATGATTTTTTTAATGTTTGCTCTGGGTTGATTTTTCCGACTAAAAAAATCAGAATCTTTAATGAAATAAACTTGCTAAAGCTGATATAATCTATTTCAACTATATGGCTTCAGTAACTTCAATATGACTAAACTAAAAAAACCAATTTATCGTATTCAATTTTATAATCAAGGCGAAATTTACGAGCTTTATGCTCGCAACATTTGCCAGAGCAGCATGCTTGCCTTTATCGAAATTGAAAATATTATTTTTGGAGAGCGCACCCAACTGCTAGTGGACCCTAGTGAGGAAAAGCTTAAATCAGAATTTGCCGGTGTTAATCGTACCTATGTACCCTTACAAGCGATCATACGCATAGACGAAGTTGAAAAAGAGGGTAAAAATAAAATTTTAGAAAAAAGCAGCAAAACACAGGGCAATATTTCTCATTTTCCGTATCCATCCACGCCACCCGGTAAGCACCCAGAAAACAACAACCCCGACTAAGAAGTTTGATGAAATCAAGAAACACTACAAATTTATTCACCGCTAAAAATTGTGGGAATTTTACCCTATAAATTCAAATATAAGATGATTTTAAGTGATCGGATACAAATCTTGCATACTTTTAGCAACAATCATTGACCCGCGTTTCGCGCTTTGGCATATTAGAGGTTCAATAACTCAAGGTTGATTTAAGGACCCTCTGATTAGTTCATCAAGCAGAGGATTACAAAGCAAATCAATTCGAAAAAACGAAGTTTAGACGTAGTCTGCCGTTAGTCGGCCCCGTCTTTTGAGAATAGATTTAACGCAGTAAGGCCTGTTTCAGGGATTAATGAGAGGCGCCTTGAAAATAGCAATTAACGCAATCTTGGTAATATTTAACGGCAAAACACATAGGCTTTAAGTCAACTCATGAGCGAAGACAGAATAGAACCAACACTAGGATCATTTGACTTAGACGACGAGTCTAGCAATGACAAAAATAAGTTGAAAACAAAAGCACTTGAAAACGAATCTGATTTAACATCACATCTGGAATCAGACCTAGGATCAGGATCAGGATTAGAATCAAGCCTAGAATCTGCCTCTGAATCTGATCTTGAAAAAGAACTCGCATCTTTAGGCGAAGAATTAAAAAGCTTTGATTTTACTGACAACAATCAAGGCAAGCTTGACAAAGATGACGATTTTGAGATTGCACCAATTTCTATTCATTCAGAAGAAACTAAGAAGCCAAAAAAAGCTAAACCCAAAAAATCAAAAGCGAAAAAATCAACCCTATTTGATGACATCGACGAAAATCTGCCCCCAACAAGTTCGTCTGATATGGAAACCGATGGCAATACATCTCCCTATGAATATCGATCTAGCACTCAAAGCAAAAAAGAACACAATCAAGATGCAAGGCATTTTGATACAAGCGAGTACGCTTCTGAAGTAACATCCTGGTTTTCTTTTTCTGGTCGCATTGACCCAGTAAGAGCAACAATATTAGTTTTCGCAAGCTTCTATGTTTGTGCTGCATTGGTTACTTTCGCCGACCCAACTGTCAAATGGCTAATGGGAATATTTGGTAGTGACTTAGTAAATCAAAAAGCATTTGCCTTTGATCCCATTATGTATGCATCAATTGGACTCATTGCGTATATGTCTGCCTTGCTAGCAATCACGATTAGACGTTTGAGAGATGTTAATCGTTCGCCCTTATTAGGCATATTATTATACTTGCCACCCATTAGTTTATTAATTATAAGCTATTGCATTATGCCAGGTGTAAACAAAAACAATCAATACGGAGCAAAACCTGCGCCCTACACTTATAAAGTGTGGATCGCCTTTGCCTTATTCGCTGTTTTAATTCCAATTTATCTGTATATTAATTCAGGCAATTTTGGCGATTATTTCTGGGACATTCAACGAAATCAAATTGTTGATAAAGTTACTCAATAAAACGTTTATCAATACTCAAAACCTACACAGTTTCTTGATCAGGAGTTATATCATGTATCGAACTACCATCTTAAGCCTTGTATTACTCTTGATTGCATTTAGCAGTATTGCAAAAAAAGCACCGAACGACCGCGGTGTCTATGCTAAAAGTGCGACAATGCAAACATTATACAATTCAATGCAAGGCGCTATTAAAAAAGCGCGTAGAACATACCCAAAAGCAAAAGCAAAATTCTTAAATGGCCTGCCTGCTGGACAATACTTTTTTGTAGTGACTCGTCTGCGAGATAAAAATGGCGTAGTAGAGCAAGTATTTATCTCAGTCAGTGAAATTAAAAATGGCACTATATTTGGGTACATTTATAACAAAATTCAAAACGTCAGTGGCTATGAATTTCGTCAAAGCTATTCATTCCCTGAGTCCGAGATCTATGACTGGCTTATTACTAAGCCGAATGGATCGCAAACCGGTAACTATATCGGCAAGCAACTTCAGACAAGAAAATTTTAAATCTGAAGCAGAATGATAGTAGTTTATTATAATTTTGAAGGATCTGTAGCCCGGCTCTTCACGACTGCAGGGATGCAGGAGGTAGAGCAACGCAGGAGCAGTTGCCGAGAGCCGGGGTGGGCTCGAACAGTGACCCCGTGGCGTATACAGATGGCTCAGTTATAAGACGAGTTAGTATTATGCTTGAATCCAAATCCACCCCGGCTCTGAAGAGCCGGGCTACAGCAGATATTGAGTATCGTCCTTCCTAGACTAAGTACGCGGTTAACTGTGGGGCAGTCCTCACTGCTGTCCCACAAATATTTTATCTCTTAAGCAGTCCTTCGGAAACCCCTAATGGCTTGTGCCCGCAGCATGCTGCGGGGTAGCTGAATCTATTATTCCGCACTTCAAGCAATCTTTAAGCTTGCCGATACTCATTAAATGCTCTGGCTAGTTTCTTAGTAATATACTAATCATTACTAATGATAGTGTTGACCCTATCAGCATTTAAGAACATAAAGTACAATGCTGCATAAAACTTGCATCATCGCTTCGCAACTCATTGATTTTGAATTGCATAATTTTATTAAGGTAGTTTACGTTTGGACATCAAAATCAACTAAGCTAAGGTAGATTTCAACAAATTAGCCTAAGCCCAACAAGTATAAAATAGTTTAACTTAAGTAATATCGTAGCCTACACGGCAGCAAACAAACTAATGGAATAAGGTTTTACTTTTAGATGACAGACAATCAGCTTAGTACAAGAATAAAGTCCTATAGCGAATGGAAAGCTAACCTATTAGAAACAATTATACGTTTTCAAAAATGGTTAGATAAAAAAGGACTCGAGAAAAGCGAAGATACTCTACGCTTTATGGAAGCCATTGACGCATTAAAAAATGATCGCATAAATCTGGCCTTTGTTGCAGAATTTTCCCGTGGTAAAACCGAGCTTATTAACTCCCTGTTTTTTGCTGATTACAATCGCCGACTCTTGCCTTCGGATGCAGGCCGTACAACTATGTGTCCAACTGAGTTGTATTACGATCAACAAAAAGAAACTTCCTTTATCAGTCTTTTACCAATTGAAACTCGCTTAGATGACGAACTTAGTATTTCTGAATACAAACTAGATAGTAATTATTGGACGAATATTCCGCTTGACATTGATTCTCCTGATCAAATGGAAGAATCGATGCGGGAAATCATTAAAACTAAGACAGTCAATATAGAAGAAGCAAAAAAACTTGGACTGTATTTTGAAAACCAAGCCGACCAGAATAGAGCACTTAATAGTAGCATGGATGATCTAATAGAAGTGCCCAAGTGGCGACATGCGCTGATTAGCTTTCCTCATCCCTTATTAAAACAAGGCTTAGTTATTCTAGACACGCCTGGACTTAATGCACTCGGCTGTGAGCCTGAACTAACGCTAAACATGTTGCCCGCAGCACACGCAATTTTATTTGTACTTGCAGCCGACACAGGAGTTACACGCAGTGATTTAGATGTATGGCAATATCATATAGAAGGCTTTCGTCGAAACAAGCAAAAAAAAGGGGTCGCGGTAGTACTAAACAAAATAGACACCCTGTGGGACGACATTAAAAAAGACAGCGACATCGATAAAACCTTAGAATCACAATTACAAAAAACATCGCTTATGTTAGGCGTTGAGCCAAGTTCTATTTTCACCGTGTCTGCACAGAAAGCCCTGCTCGCGAAAATTCGCAATGACGAAGAACTTCTGAATAAAAGTCAAATAGCGAGCTTAGAAAACTATTTATGCAACGAAATCCTTCCCTCGCGCGAGCAAATATTGAGCGAGAATGTTTCCAATGAAATCGGTCAAATGTTAGAAGTCGTCCGATCTCAAGTGATCGCTAAACTAGAAAACACCACTAAACAATTACAAGAGCTTAGAAACCTGAGCGGAAAAAATGCCAACATGATTGTGCATTTAATGAAAAAAACTCGAGAAGAACAAACAGCTTATAGTAAAAATGTTGAGAGCTTTCAATCAAGTCGTTTATTATTAAAACGTCAAGCTGGTAAAATGTTAAAATCTCTCAGCCTCGAAACTTTGGACAAACTAACCAATACCACGAGAGCAGATATGAGTGGCTGCTGGACCACGGTAGGCCTAAAGCGAGGCATGCAAACATTTTTTAACGGTGCAGTCGAAATAATGAACCAGGTAGTAGAAAATGCCGAACAAGCGAGACGTTTAGTCAAAGCAATCTACAATAAATTTCATTCGGAACATGGCTTAGCCGCGATAGAACCAAAAGCATTTTCCATGGACTTGTATAACCGTCGCATGGAAAGCTTATTCGAGGAAGCGGAAGCGTTTAGAAAATCCCCTGTTACGACAATGACCGAGCAAAGTTTTGTTGTAAAAAAATTCTTTATCAGCTTGGTTTCGCAAGCACGAAATGTATTCTACAAAGCTAATCAATATACCGAAGCTTGGCTTAGAGAAGTCATGAATCCCCTGGTAAGACAAATTAAAGAACATAAAACCATGATGGAAAATAGATTAAACACATTACGCAAAATCAGTGACTCTAGAGACACCTTAGACGCTAAGATTGCTGAACTTGAAGTAGAGGAAAATGATTTAAATAGTCAAAAGGATAATTTAGAAGATATGCGACTTTCCCTGCAGAATGGAAATCCAAATCAAAACCAATCTTCCGCTGCTTAGCTAGGTGCAGCTAATATACTTTCCACTCACTGAACTCCTAACAACAATATTTAATTCAAGGAGCCCTAGCCCGCATTCAACCTTGCCCGTCGTTGCGAAGCTGCTAAAGCAGCTGAAACAATCCACTTTAGTGTCCAGAGCATCCAAAGGATGCGTGGGATCCTCATAATTCAATTATTTAGCTTGGGGTTCAATTTTAAGAGGCAATGATCACGAGATTGCATTTAGGAGATCACCTCGCAAACTGTGTTTGCTCAGGACGTTAGGGCGGATTGCTTCGTGCTAGTTTCATGTCCCAAACTGCCAATCAATTAAATTAATCATTATGCATAGAGTTAAATAAAACATTATCACAAACTGTGGGACAGCAGTGAATTACCGCCTGTCTCCACTCGGACTAATCCCTAGGCAAATTATGATGCAAATATTTTGTGTAATTCCACTCACATGTTAAAGTAAGCTCTAAATTATACGAGTGAATGAGTCAAAGTCGCTCACTAGCGCAATGTTGCCAAGCAAATAGAGTTATCGCCGCAAAAAATGCCTGATTCAATACCAGAAAATTCAGTCGGAATTGTTAAATCACAAACTTTGCAGTTTAATACTGCAATTGAACTCGATTGCGGCCAGGTACTTAATGAATACGAGTTAGTTTTTGAAACTTATGGCGAACTAAATCAAAACCATTCTAATGCAATATTAATATGCCACGCCCTTTCGAGCGATCATCATGTCGCTGGATACTACAGCATGGAGGACAAAAAACCTGGCTGGTGGGAAAATTATGTTGGCCCTGGCAAACCGATCGATACAAACCATTTTTTTGTTATTTGTTGTAATAATTTAGGCGGCTGTAAGGGCTCAACAGGACCGGTCTCCATAAATCCAGAAACAGGTAAACTTTACGGACCAGATTTTCCTATTGTGACAGTAAAAGACTGGGTGAAAAGTCAAAAAGCACTCAGTGATAAATTAAAAATCAACAAATGGTTTGCAATAGTAGGTGGCAGTTTGGGCGGTATGCAGGTAATGCAATGGGCGATCGATTACCCTGATTTAATGTATCACGCCATTGTTATTGCAGCTGCTGCCAAATTATCCGCGCAAAATATTGCCTTTAATGAAGTTGCGCGCCAAGCGATTTTATCCGATCCTGATTTTCATCAAGGAAGGTATTACGATCATGATACCAAGCCCAGGCGAGGCCTAATGCTCGCCCGCATGTTAGGCCACATCACCTATTTATCAGACGATTCCATGCGTAAAAAATTTGGTCGTGATTTACGCGAAGGAAAAATAAATTATGGCTTCGATGTGAATTTCGAAGTAGAAAGCTATTTGCGTTATCAAGGTGCTAGCTTTGTTGATCGTTTTGATGCAAACACCTATTTATTAATGACCAAAGTTTTAGACTACTTTGATCCTGCCAGTGAGTACGATGGTTTGATTTCAACAGCGTTTAAAAACACGCTTGCTAAATTCTTAGTCATTTCATTTACAAGCGACTGGCGATTTTCCCCCGAACGCTCGAAAGAAATCGTTAAAGGTTTGCTCGATTGCCATCGAGATGTGAGCTATTTTGAGATTAAATCACATCAGGGTCATGATGCCTTTTTAATGCCTATAGAAGATTATATGAATGTGTTTTCAGCATACATGGAAACTGCCGCAACACAAAAAGGTCTATTATGAGACCCGATTTGGAAATAATTTCAAAGTGGATTAGACCTAATTCGCGTGTGCTTGATTTAGGTTGCGGTGACGGCTCATTACTAAAATATCTAAGAGAATCACGTAAAACATCAGGTTACGGCTTAGAGATTAATCCAGAAAATTTAGTAAAATGCCTTCGTGCCGGGATTAATGTCATCCAAACCAATTTAAACACTGGATTATCGCAATTTAATGAGCATAGTTTCGACTTCGTTGTCATGACTCAAACATTACAAGCGATTAATCGGCCAGACAAATTAATCCAAGAAATGTTACGTGTTGGCAATGAAGGCATCGTCACTTTCCCTAACTTTGGTCACTGGAAAACCAGGTTTTACTTGGGATTTGGCGGCCAAATGCCTGTAACTCGATCTCTTCCATGTCAATGGTATGACACGCCCAATATTCACTTGTGTACTCTCAAGGATTTTGAGCGTCATTGTGCAGACCACAATATTCTAATTTTAAAACGAGCGGTGGTAAACATTAATCACGAGCAGACTCTAACCACACGCTTATTCCCTAATTTGTTGGGCGAAATTGCCTTATATCATTTTAAACGTGCTCAATAGTCTTTTCTACAGAGGGCCAAGTGACGGTGATCAATAAACAATCGTTACCGCCTTGTAACAACAAAGAAGACCCCACAAAGAGCTAACTATCTTAATTTTGTGGGTTTTCAGTCATTAATTTTACTTATTCTCGTCAACAGTAATAATTATTCGCCGCAAACCACACTACTAAAGTGACAATTGCTACTTACCCTTGTCAATAGATATTTTAAAATAAAATGATTCGATCATTTGCATTTTTGCGCTATGATTAGGGAAATAGTTTATAATTAAAAAAATGTTGTACTGCTTTTCAGTTAGAAATTGTGATAATTTCAACAATTAATGCCGGAAATAAAAACAGTCAGCATCACCTCATTTTAAGGAGTACATAATATGCGAATGAGAAATCTAACCGCATTAGTGGTTTTTGCATTTGCGCTTGTTACGTCATACGCTGCATT
This sequence comes from Gammaproteobacteria bacterium, assembly GCA_003233075.1. GTDB lineage: Bacteria > Pseudomonadota > Gammaproteobacteria > SZUA-21 > SZUA-21 > SZUA-41. The sequence continues at coordinate 1,086 of QIKQ01000098.1, read as the reverse complement.
TTCAAAAGAGATGAAACATATTAAAGAATTTGGAAACTATGTTGTCCACTTTAATGCCTTGCCAACTGATTTTTTAACGACCAAAGTAGCTAAACAACACAATGTTACTCGTAGTCGCAACCGAATTATGCTGAATATTTCGATTAAACAGAAAGTACTTAAAGGCCCTCAAACTGCAGTAAAGGCGAAAGTAATAGCCATCGCAACCAACCTTAGCGGTCAAATTAAGAAAGCTGAAATGCGACGTATACATGACGGCAAAGCAATATATTACATTGGTGAGTTTAATGTCTCCGATCGCGAATATTTGAAATTTCGTGTCCAACTGACACCGGATTCACAAAAACAAACTTATACTCTTAATTTTCAAAAGCAGTTTTTCACTCAATAGTATTTCACATAAACCCTGCTAGATTTAGCCACTGTCATTAGGAATAGAATTAAATGATAGAGTTAAATCTAGCAAGTATTACATTCCGCAGACCAATGCCATTAACTTAAGGCGCTAATTTAAAACTACCTTGTTTTGTAGCCCGTAAGTAGTCGCCGTAGGCGACGAAATGCGGGAAATTTCAACTCTTTCCCGCAGTACGCGTTCTTCGAACGCTTCGTGCGGGCTACAAATATTCCATAACAAAGCCTAAGTTAGTGGCTCTGCTCCGCGGCTAAAAATTGACATATTCATCTTGTACTGCTCCCAGCGCTGTACTTTTCTGACCCTTGGATAATATAGATTATTCTTATATTCTAATTTACTTCCTAACCCGGAAGACTAGTGCGCATTCAACCTAGACATAATCAGTTGACTCGTGACGAGGGTGCATAAGGCGTTGAATATCGTTATTTTTTAGGTAATTTAAAACGACAGCGTATCACCCATACGGTGAGTTTGAAATTACCTAAAAAATGGCTTAGATTCAGTGCATTATGCAGCCACAGTAGAGCTCAACTGATTAATCTAGGTTCAACCATCCCCGTCGTTGTGAAGCTGCGTCAGCAGCTGAAGCAATCTCCTAACGTAAATCATTGATAAGGAGATTGCTTCGGTGTGATCGGTGATCACACCTCGCAACGACCAATTCCTTT
>QIKQ01000010.1 GCA_003233075.1 Gammaproteobacteria bacterium | reverse complement strand
AAGCCTGGATTTTTTGTATATCAAGCGCTTGCTGTTATTTGGCAAGTGGGCCCGACCGAACTCGATGGGGTTCTCGCCCGAATTAAGTAATAAGCAGCCAGTAGGCAAAAAGTCCCAGTCGTTGCGAAGCTGCGATAGCAGCTGAAGCAATCCTCTCCTTAGTGTCCAGAGCATCCAAAGGATGCGTGGGATCTCTATAATTCAAATATTTAGCTTGGGATGCAATTAAGAGGCAATAATTACGATATTGCTAACGAGATCATTCGCAAGCTTAGCTTGCTCATGACGCTTCGGCGGATTTCTCACCACTTTTGCCCACGAAGGGCTTATGTCGCGAAGGCCAGGAGAAGGTGAGACCGGAACGGTCGAGAGGCTGGCCTGGGCCACGGCCGAGAGCGACCACTTCGTTCGGGTTCGCAACGACAAGTCGATTTGAGTAAATGGGCGCGACCGAACTCGATGGGGTTCTCGCCCGTATAAAAATAGCAAAGGTGTCTACAAGAGCTGCGTCAGCGTATTTACTTAAGCGGTAGAGACAAGGCATGCCTTGTTTCCACGAATTTAAATTCGAAGACAATACCCCCCTACCTTTTTCATTTGTTGCTATTTTCCTGCTACGAGCGCAGCTATGATTCTAATTTCGTTAATTTAATGTTTATTTTCACTATTGGCATTGACCCTAATCGCTTGAGAAATTATACTTCGCGCCGCAGATGTATAGTTTATATCTGATTTCACACTAGAGTTGAGCTTGACGTGAACTGGGCCAACATGACAGTGGCACAGCAATATACTTTAGATTTGATTATTGATTAAAATTTAAGGTAGCGTACACATTGAGCGGCTTGCGTAATTTATTAAAATATCAGGCTATTTTTATAATTCTGGGTGTGATTTTAAGTTTATTTACATCGTTATTGCCTGCACCTGTAGCTTATGGCGGCAGTATTGTATTACTTAATACTCTGCAACAAATTTGGCACGTTAAGCGAGCGGAAAAATTAGCTGGTAGTGATGCAGCTTATAATTTACGCATAATTTATCGCTGTGCAATAGAAAGATTAGTGCTGGGCGTCGCTATGTTGGCGTTCGGAATGGTTAGCTTAAAATTAGATCCGCTTTCATTAATTAGTGGTTATTCATTTGGCTATCTTGGCGTAATAATTTTTGGATTGGGAAGACGTTCTTAGAATGGCTAGCGAAATAACACCTAAAGGGTACATTGAACATCACCTTACTAACTTAACTTACGGTCAATTTCCTGATGGTCATTGGGGCTGGGCGACAAATGTAGCCGAAGTAAAACAAATGGGCTTTATGGCAATTCACGTCGATTCCGTGCTTTTTGCTGTCTTGTTGGGGGTTGGTTTTTCTTTCTTCTTTTATAAAGTAGCGAAAAAAGCCAGTACAGGTGTGCCGCAAGGTTTTCAAAATTTTTGCGAGTGGGTTATTGAATTTATCGACAACAGTGTGCGCGGCTCGTTTACAGGTAAAAGTAATTTAATTGCACCTTTGTCATTAACCATTTTCTTTTGGATTATGTTAATGAACATGATGGATCTGATACCCATCGATTGGATTCCTCATCTTGCCTACAGTATGGGCATACCTTTCCTAAAAGTGGTACCAACGGCAGACATTAATGTCACATTAGGCATGTCGATGACCGTCTTTATTTTAATTCTATTTTATAGTTTTAAATTTAAAGGTCCGGGCGGATTTTTTAGTGAACTGGCTTTTCAGCCCTTTCCTAAATGGTTAATGCCGGCCAATCTAATCTTAGAGGGTATTAATTTAATCGCGAAACCAATTTCTTTAGCTCTGCGTCTGTTCGGTAACTTGTATGCAGGGGAGATGATTTTCATATTAATTGCTTTGCTCTATAGTGCTGGTTGGGTGCTCGCGGGTGCAGGTGTATTTTTACAGTTAGGTTGGGCGATATTCCATATCTTCATTATTATGTTGCAAGCCTTTATATTCATGACATTAACAATTGTGTACTTGGATATGGCGCAGCAAGAGCATCACTAAACAACGATTTTTGATTTTAAGTATTAATTTAGGAGATTATTATGACAGAAGCAGATGCTTTACTTTATATTGCTGTAGCCATCATGATGGGGCTGGGCGCGTTAGGCGCGGCAGTTGGCATCGGTGTTCTAGGTGGGAGATTCATAGAGGGTGCTGCCCGTCAACCGGAATTAATACCAATGCTAAGAACTCAGTTCTTTATTGTGATGGGCCTCGTTGACGCCCTGCCAGTTATCGCAATCGCTATTTCACTCTATATACTGTTCGCTGTTACAGAAGCAGTTGCTTTACTTTATATTGCGGGAGCCATCATGATGGGGCTGGGCGCGTTAGGCGCGGCAGTTGGCATCGGTGTTCTAGGTGGGAGATTCCTAGAGGGTGCTGCCCGTCAACCGGAATTAGTACCAATGTTAAGAACTCAGTTCTTTATTGTGATGGGCCTCGTTGACGCCCTGCCAGTTATCGCAATCGCTATCTCACTCTATCTGCTGTTCGCTGTTGCGGCAACTTAGTTTGTAGATGTAGTTCGTTAGTTTTAATTGTACTCAAATAGAGAGAAGGTGTAGGAATGAATATTAACTTGACACTAATAATGCAATCCATCTCGTTTGTATTATTTGTCTGGTTCTGTATGCGATTTGTTTGGCCGCCAATGATTGCTGCCTTAACTCAACGTAAGAAACAAATTTCGGATGGTTTAGCAGCAGCAGATAAAGGTTTAAAAGCTGAAGCTGAAGCGATGGTTCAAGCGGAAACTGATATAGCAGCGGCGAAATCACAAGCCAATGAAATTATCAGTAAAGCGGAAAAACGCGGGTCGGAAATTGTAGATGAAGCAAAAGCGGATGCGAAAGCGGAAGCCGATCGTATTCTGGTGGCAGCTAATGCTGAGATTGATCAAGAATTCAATCGAGCTAAAGAGCAGCTTAGAACGCAAGTTGCTTCCATTGTTATCCAGGGCGCTGAAAAAGTTCTTGAAAAAGAAATTGATGAAAAAGCGCATACCGACATAGTTAATAAATTAGTAGCAGAAATTTAACGGCATCACTATGGCAGAAGCAACCACATTAGCCCGACCTTATGCACAAGCGATATTTGAATTGGCGTTGGCCAATAAGACATTGCCTATCTGGTCAAAAACTTTAGTTAATTTGCTTGAATTAATGAATCAGGAGTCTATCAAGGCTATTTCTGATAGCGTTAAAGTAAGTAAGCAGCAGTTAAGCGATATCATACGCGATGTCTGCGGCACTGAAGTTGATGATCAGGGTAAGAATCTAATTGCCTTGTTAATTGAAAATGGTCGATTGGATTTACTTAAAGATATTATTGTTGTTTATGAGATTTTACGAGCAGAAGCTGAGAGTACAATAGAAGCACAGGTCACGACTGCTTTTCCTTTGGATCAAAAACAATCTGATCAAATTGCGAAAGCCCTCAAAGCTAAATTAGGCCGCGAAGTGAAAATTGTTTCTAACGTAGATAAGTCAATTATTGGTGGTGCAATCGTGCATGCCGGTGATTTAGTAATTGACGGTTCTATCTCAGGCCGGCTTGCTAAGCTCGGCCAATCAATGAATTTATAAGAGGAATTTGTTATGCAACTCAATCCTTCCGAAATTAGCGAATTAATTAAGAAGCGTATCGAGAATTTCGAAGCAAGTGCTGAAGCACGAAACGAAGGTACAGTCGTCAGTGTGACTGACGGTATTGTACGTATTCACGGTTTGGCCGATGCCATGTCAGGCGAAATGTTAGAGTTTCCCGGCAATACCTATGGCCTAGCACTTAACTTGGAGCGCGATTCCGTTGGTGCGGTAATCTTAGGTCCTTACAAACATATTTCTGAAGGCAATAGCGTCAAATGTACTGGTCGTATTCTTGAAGTACCGACTGGCCCAGAATTGTTAGGTCGAGTAGTCGATTCTCTTGGTGCTCCAATTGATGGTAAAGGTCCCGTTAATGCGAGCAGCACTTCTCCGATTGAAAAAGTAGCGCCAGGCGTTATTGAGCGTCAATCAGTTGATCAGCCAGTGCAAACCGGCTTGAAATCGATTGATGCGATGGTACCCATTGGCCGTGGCCAACGTGAACTCATTATTGGTGACCGCCAAACTGGAAAAACAGCGGTTGCAATTGATACAATTATTAACCAAAAAGGCACAGGCGTTAAATGTATCTATGTTGCTATTGGTCAAAAAGCTTCATCAATCGCGGGCGTGGTTCGTAAATTGGAAGAGCATGGCGCGATGGAACATACTATTGTAGTTGCCGCTGCAGCATCTGAATCAGCTGCCTTACAATACATAGCTCCTTATTCTGGTTGTGCGATGGGTGAGTATTTTCGCGATAAGGGCGAAGACGCTTTAATCGTTTATGATGATCTCACTAAGCAAGCTTGGGCGTATCGCCAAGTATCGCTTTTATTGAAACGCCCTCCTGGTCGTGAAGCTTATCCTGGCGATGTATTTTACTTACATTCACGATTACTTGAGCGTGCGGCACGAGTTAACGCTAATTACATTGAAAAAATAACAGAGGGTAAGGTTAAAGGCCAAACGGGCTCATTAACTGCCTTGCCTATCATCGAAACACAAGCTGGTGACGTTTCGGCTTTCGTACCAACGAATGTCATTTCGATTACAGATGGTCAGATCTTTTTAGAAACTGATTTGTTTAATGCAGGTATTCGACCAGCGATCAATGCGGGCTTATCGGTATCTCGTGTTGGTGGTGCGGCACAAACTAAAATTATTCAGAAATTAGGGGGTGGTATTCGGCTAGCACTAGCCCAATATCGTGAATTGGCGGCGTTTTCACAATTCGCATCTGATCTTGATGAAGCAACTCGTAAGCAGTTAGAGCGTGGCCAACGCGTGACTGAGTTAATGAAGCAAAAACAATATTCACCCTTATCAGTAGGTGAGATGGCAGTTTCATTATATGCGGCTGACAAAGGCTACCTCGATGATGTTGATGTTAAGAAAATTGTAGCTTTTGAAGCTGCAATGCATTCCTACATTAACAGCAATCACAAAGCACTGCTTGATAATATTAATGAAACAGGTGCTTATACTGACGAAGTTCTTGACGGTTTGAAGAAAGCAGTTGAGGATTTTAAAGCGAACGGTTCGTACTAGCGTCGTTGCGAAGCTACGAAGTAGCTGAAGCAATCTCCTCGAATCAGCGGTGACTATTTTTGAGAACTAGTGTAGCCCGGTTCTTTAGAGCCGGGAATATATAATTGAATTAATATCCTATTTTTGAGTTAGTCATCGCAAAAAGGAGGTCCCCAAACTGCCGTTATACAGCAGTTTGAGGACGGACAAGTAAGAAGGCTTATTTATTGTTTAAAGTTCTTGATTTTTTAGTGGACTTATAAAGAGTGGAAATCGAATGTCCGGAAAAGAGATACGCACCCAGATTAAGAGTGTTAAGAATACGCAAAAAATTACCAGCGCTATGGAAATGGTGGCTGCGAGTAAAATGCGTAAGGCACAAGAACGTATGCGCCAAGCGCGCCCCTATGCGGATAAGATGCGAAACGTAATTGCCCATATGGCTCACGCGCATTCTGAATATAAACATCCGTATATGATCGAGCGTGAAGTTAAAAAAGTCGGCTACATAATCATTAGCAGTGACCGAGGCTTGTGTGGTGGTTTGAACTCTAATTTATTTCGCCGTGTTATCAGTCATATGAAAAAGTTTGATGATGATAATGTGGGCGTAGAAGTTTGTACTGTTGGCCAAAAGGCAAAATCGTTTTTTGGTCGCTTACAAGGTACACTCAAGGGCGAGGCTTCACATTTAGGTGATGCTCCAAAGCTCGAAAAATTAATTGGTACAGTTAAGGTAATGTTAGATGCCTATGAAAATGGTGAAATTGACCGCTTGTTTTTAGTGTTTAATCAATTTGTAAACACTATGACTCAAAATCCATTTGTAGAGCAGATTTTACCACTCAGCGATGATGAAGAAGAAAATAATATATCTTATCACTGGGATTATATTTATGAACCAGATTCAAAAGAAGTTGTAGACGCTCTATTAATGCGTTACATAGAATCATTGGTTTATCAAGGTGTTGTTGAAAATATTGCCTGTGAGCAAGCAGCACGAATGGTTGCAATGAAGGCGGCTTCTGAAAATGCCGGCGATCTCATCGGAGATTTAGAGCTCGCCTATAATAAAGCGAGACAAGCGGCGATTACTCAGGAATTGGGTGAGATAGTGAGTGGCGCTGCGGCTGTGTAAGAACGAACCCGCGCATAGCGCGTCGTGAGTTCTACATCCCGAGATGCGAAGCATCGATAAGGATCTCCTGAAGATTATTCGGGATTTTGTAATTGAATTCCGAATCCACCCCGGCTCTAAAGAGCCGGGCTACAGCGCTAAGGATCGGGATTTTGTAATTGAATTCCGA
>QIKQ01000318.1 GCA_003233075.1 Gammaproteobacteria bacterium | reverse complement strand
GAAAACTTTACGATATCGCAGGATGTCAGATTACTGATTTAATGATTAATCATTTACGCCGTCAAGTTCAAGATCAAGAGTTAAAAAATACACATTAATAGAAGGTGCTGGCTTCAAGGGTTAGTTCCTTTTGATACTCATTTAAATATTGTTGAAATTTGGAATTTCCCCTGTACTCGGTGTTTTGCAAACTCCTCCTACAGGCTACAGATAATTGTGACAAAATTACTCACCTCGCTTTTCATTTTACACCTGTCTATCGATACTTCTTGAGTTTAATTATATAATTGTTAAATGTACCTAGATTTTGACAAGGAAAAATCAAGTGTCGGATAAGATTGAAAAACGATTAGAAGAGTTAAAAAAACTGCTTAAGTATCATAATCATCGTTATTATACATTAGATGAACCTGAAATTTCCGATTCGGCCTATGATAAGATTTTTTATGAGCTTATAGGTATCGAAACTGAATATCCTGATTTATTATCTTTAGACTCGCTAACACATCGGGTTGGTGGCGCGCCTATTAAAAAATTTAAAGAAGTAAAGCACGATATACCGATGTTATCTCTCGACAACGCTTTTGATGAAGAAGAATATTCGAAGTTTGATCAGAAACTAAAGGAAAAGTTGGCTGTTAAGTTAATAGACTACTCTGTAGAACCGAAATTAGATGGATTGGCAGTTAGTCTTCGATATGAAAAGGGCTTACTTGTGCAAGCTGCGACAAGAGGAGATGGTAGTACGGGCGAAGATATTACACATAATATTCGAACCATTGGAACAATACCGCTTAAACTTAAATCTGATAATCCGCCGGCGGTTTTTGAAGTTCGGGGCGAAGTTTTTATGCCAAAAAAAGCATTTGATAATCTTAATATTAAACTGGCTAGAAAAGGTGAGAATCTGTTAGTTAATCCGCGCAATGCCGCGGCAGGTAGCTTGCGCCAAAAAGATCCTAAAATGACTGCCGCTAGACCTCTCGATTTTATAGCTTATGGCTTAGGAACTTTTCAGGGAATTGAGGCTAAGCAGAAATATAGCCAGTCAATAAAGCTTATTGCTAAATTTGGCTTGCCAGTTTCACCGGAGTTTAAGATTGCAAAAGGCCTTAAACAATGTTTAGCCTACTATCAAGATATTGCGAAACGTAGAGAGAGCTTGCCTTATGAGATTGATGGCGTAGTTTTTAAAGTCGATCGTATCGAATATCAAATTAAACTTGGTTTTGTGTCAAGGGCTCCTCGATGGGCAATAGCGTATAAATTTCCTGCACAAGAAGAAACGACATTGTTACTTGATATTGATATCCAGGTTGGACGTACGGGTGCTTTAACACCGGTTGCTAAATTAGATCCAGTCTTTGTTGGTGGTGTTACAGTTTCTAACGTCAGTTTACATAATCAAGATGAAATTGATCGAAAAGATATTCGTAAGGGTGATACTGTCATTGTTCGCCGAGCTGGAGATGTCATACCGCAAATAGTGGCGGTTATTATGAGTAAGCGAAAAAAAGGTGCACGTCGTTTCAAATTACCTCAAACCTGTCCAGATTGTGGTTCGAAAGTAGAAAAGCTTGAAGATGAGGCGGTGATCCGCTGTACCGGCGGGCCAACAAAATGTTCAGCACAAAGAAAAGGCGCTTTGCGTCATTTTGCGCAACGGCGCGCAATGAACATTGAAGGCTTAGGTGAGCAGCTTGTTGATCAGTTTGTGACTAAAGGTCTTGTGAAAGATGTATCCGATTTATATAAGCTGACACTCGATGACATATCTAATTTGGATAGAATGGGTAAAAAATCGGCACAGAATCTATTAGATGAATTAGAAAAATCCAAAAACACTAGTTTCGAACGATTTATCTATTCAATTGGCATTCGAGAAGTAGGGGAAACAACTGCATTGTTGCTCGCGAACGAATTCAATTCTTTGACTGATTTATCCGCTGCAAAATTTGATGAATTGCGAGCGATAGAAAACATCGGACCGGTAATGGCGCAAAATATTGCCGAGTTTTTCGAAAACAAATCAAATCAAATGTTAATTAGTAATTTACTGAGCTCTGGACTTCAATGGAAGAGTATAGTGCACGATCAAAGTAAAGAATCTAAAGATTTTAAAAACAAAACTTTCGTTTTAACCGGTTCTCTACAGCAAATGACGCGCGACGATGCGAAACAAGAAATTTTGAAGCGAGGAGGAAAAGTAAGCAGTAGTATTTCGAAAAAAACAGATGCACTAATAGCAGGTGAAAAAGCAGGCTCAAAATTAACAAAGGCACAAACATTAGGTGTAAAAATATTAAGCGAGCAGGATTTTTTAACTTTATTGTGATTTCGCAACAAATAATTTGATAAGAACCTTTGATTAATTCAGGGGTTCTCGCGACACAGGGAAGTGTCGCTAAAATCGATCGCACTAAGCGATTGATTTTGTGAGACAAGCAAAAATCACACTTTTTTCTTGTCGTGCTCTGACAATTCAGAGACGAATTGTTTAGAGCTTCCTCAAGTTCAAGTGGGAAGTATTCCCATCTTACGTAGCGAGAGCATGGTAATAATCTCTTTGATATACAGTTATTTACAAATGCCAAATGTTTGACGCACAGATTAAGTCCTTTCAATTATTACTGACGAATGTTAAGTTGTAGCTTCTATATTATGAAAACTATCTACTTTTAAAAGTCATTTAGAATTACATATTTTTAGTCGGTCTTGCTCAAATTTGAGCTTATTTCATTTGAATTAATTTATCGGGGATGAGAGTCTAAATTATTAAGAAGAAATTTAATAGTATTGTATATTGTTGGTGTTTTGCATTTTAACCTATCAGCTGTAGTTTTAGTTTATTAGTTTAGAGAGCCATAATAGTAGACTCTAAACCGTAATTGACTGACGAGTCTTAATAATAGCTCGATATAATTCACAAAAAATTAAGATATTAAGTTTCATTTTATCCTTAAATTCTCATGTATAAATCATAGATTTTTATGTTTCACAAACTTAAAATTAGGCGTACTTATCGAATTATAGCAATACTGGCTATTGCTTTGATGATAAGTATTGGTGTTCAATACTGGTTAACATCATCAGATCTGAATCGAGTTAGAGATCAGTTTGAATCGCAGTCAACAGAAATTTTCGATCAAATAAGTCGTAAGTTTAAAGAGACCGAAGCTTTTATGAATAGCTTGATAGCGTTTCGCAAAACGGTTAAAAATTTAAAGCAATACCCGGACTCTAATTATATTTACGAATTATTAAAATTATTTCCGCACATAAGACAGGTTTCGATTGTTCAAGTTAACAATATGCTTCTACCAGGTAGTTCAGGCACTAGTGCTTATAAATTAAAATTTATAAGTCAGCTTATAAATAATAATACCACCTTACAATATCAAGCTATTAATAAACATTTAGCTAATAAAAAAATACAATCTTTATTGTTTACCAAGAAAACAATATCAGGACCTTTTAAATATAAGGGTAAAACCAGTTATCTAATAGTTAAACCGATACTTCGACCCAATGATGTGCGCAGTGGTGGACGACACTATGTTGCCTTATTTGTCGATGTAGAAAATTTACTAAATCCAATTTTAAAGAGATTAAAAACTGATGAATCATTGAGTATTGAAGTCGATGGTGAGGTGCTCTACAAACAAATAGCAAGAAGGAGTCATAATAATAGTACTATTGTTCCTCACTTTTCTTATCGTACTCAAATGGAATCCTATTCAAAAACCTTTTCTATGATTTATCGTCGCAATTTAGCAAATACCATTGCACCAGGAAATCGATTTCTATTAGTTTTTACAATAGTTTTGGCGATTACCGCTGTTTTAATTGTTTTATGGACACTCATTGTTAATAGTAAAAAGTTTCGTAAAAAAGCTCAAGATGCGTTAAGAAAAAACCGCGAAACTGCAGTGACTACCATGGATTCTATTGAGGAAGCGGTCATTATAGTTGACTATAAAGGTAATATAGAGCATTTAAATTCGATTGCAGAAAAATTAATTAGCCTTAAATTAAAGCAAGCAAAACAAAAACACATTAGTAATGTATTTGACTTGAGAGATATTGATCATAAGCCAATACTGGATAAGCTATTGTATTATTGTTTAGAAAAACTGCAGGGAATTTCTATTCCTGTTCATGCTAATTTATGGAAAAAACACAAAGGAATCCCAATTGCTGGTTCCTTAACACCGTTACTGAATAGTAAAGGGAAAAATGATGGAGCAGTTATCGTATTTCGTGACTTAGTCGATTCCATTAAAATGAACGAGAAATTGAGTTATTATGCGTCCCATGATGATACTACAAACTTACTAAACCGACGAGAATTTATTAATCGTCTGCAATATGCTTTAGATAAGTCTAAGGAATTTGGGCTTGTTTCAGTCTTGATTTATATGGATTTGGATCAATTTAAAATTGTCAATGACAGTTGCGGTCATTTAGTTGGTGATGAACTATTAGAAAAAATTGCTCGCTTACTTGAGGGTAATATTCGAGTAACAGATACCTTGGCTAGGCTTGGTGGTGACGAATTTGCTATTCTACTTGAAGATTGCAATATCGACGAAGCAAAAGAAATAGCGTCGAAAATGAATGAGGCAATCAATCATTATCATTTCAAATGGCAAAAGAAAGTTTTCGATATTGCGGCAAGTCTAGGTATCGTTGAAATATCTTCGAGTCGATATAGTGTTTCTGAATTATTAAGTCTAGCGGATTCTGCGTGTTATTTAGCTAAGCAAGATGGGCGTAATCGTTATCATGTATATTCGGCGAATGATGATGCGATGATAAAACATCGACGCGAAATACAATGGGTACAAAGAATTAGACAAGCTTACGAAGATAATCGTTTTAGATTGTTTCTACAAGAAATTCGTCCGCTTAGCCCAAAATTAAAAGTAAACCACAGGCATTTTGAAATACTGCTAAGAATGTTGGGCGAGGATGATAAAGTTATCTTGCCGATGTCCTATATTTTAGCGGCCGAACGATATGACAAGATGGCGGAACTTGATGCTTGGGTAATTAATAATGCATTCACTTTAATTCTTGAATATATTGAAATTGATAGAAACGCTAGTTTTGCAATCAATCTGTCCGGCCAGTCTCTTGGCAATTCAGATATTACCAGACTAATAATAGATCTTTTGAAGAAAACGCCATCACTTTGTAAGCATATTATATTTGAAATTACAGAGACAGCGGCTATTACTAATCCTTCTCAAGCAGGAAAATTTGTTTCAACTTTACGTCGAATCGGTGTTCGCTTCGCATTGGATGATTTTGGCACGGGATTAAGTTCATTTGCCTATTTAAAGAATTTGAAAGTTGATTTCATCAAAATTGATGGGCAATTTATTCGTGATATATCTAAGGATAAAATAAATTACGCATTGGTTGAGGCTATTAATAAAATCGGTCATGTAATGGGAATTAAAACAATTGCTGAGTATGTTGAAAATGAAGCAATCAAAGAAACATTGCAAAAAATTGGCGTTGATTACGGTCAAGGGCTTTGGTTTAGCCGGCCTATACCGATGGAAACTATAATTGCCGACCTATCAATTAAAAAAGAAAAACAGCAAATGTAATATAAAAGTTAAATTCACATTAGTTTGACATCAGTTTTACATCTAATTGAACTATAAATTACCCCGTCATCTATACTTGGATCTCGTTATCAATCTACGAGCACCTAAATATGAAAACAAAAATTCTATTTGTCACTTTGTTATTAGCTATACAACACGTCAATGCTGAACAGAAATCTCTAATTGATGTTAAAAAATTTACCAAAGTATCAACTCAGGCACTTAAATTACGTGCTCAGCGTATGTTAAGCTCCGAAGAATTCTTACGAGCAATGAGAGACAAGCAAGTTATTATATTAGATACCCGTTCTAAAGCGGCCTTTAATAAAAAACATCTCAAAGGTGCGGTGCATTTAACATTTGCAGATTTCACGGACAAAAGTTTAGCAAAGGTATTGTCAAGCAAGAAACATAAAATTCTTATTTATTGCAATAACAATATTCTGGGTGATAATAGAAATTTTATGGCAAAACGAGTGGCGGTTGCTTTAAATCACCAAACATTTATAAATTTGTATGCTTATGGATATAAAAATGTTTTTGAGATGGCTGCATTGGTAAATGTAAATGATAAACGTTTTATATTCGAAGGTTCGGATGTCGTAAAAAAATAAGTTATAAAAATATTGTTTGGACTAGTAATTCCGACAGTAAGGCTAACATGCCGATTTCCTTACTAATTAATTTTCCAATTATGGTCGATATCAATGAGTTGTTTCGATTTGTAATTTGGTTTAAAAAAAGCGTTACTCCAAAAGAACTTATTAAATCAAACGAGACAAGGCGTGCCTTGTCTCTACGGATGGAATAAATTGTTTTTATCCAGCAAGAACAGTACGTGCCTTTCTCTAAAAAGTGACTTGCCTCAAAGGTAATAATTCATTTTTGCTTTAACTGTGAAACAAGGAATGTCTAGCCCGCTTTTCTCACAGCACTTCGTAGCGAGACGGTTCAAGGGTATGCTATGACACGTTTTCACGACCGAGAAGTGCGCAGGCATAG
>QIKQ01000097.1 GCA_003233075.1 Gammaproteobacteria bacterium | reverse complement strand
GAAATGGGAATGTACGGTGCACTCATTATTGATCCACCCGACGGCCCTGGAACAGTTTATAAAGGCGGTCCGAGTTACGACGTTGAAGCAATTTGGGCTTGTGATGAACTCGATTCGAGTTGGCATAATTTAAATTGGGCAGCGGGTACTTGTGGTGGTGATGTAGGTTTAAATGATTTAAATCCAGATTATTTTATTATTTCAGGCGTCGATGGCGATCAATCTGCATTAAGCGATAGTCGAGTTGCGGTGACAATGGATGCAGGACAGACTTTGTTGGTCAGATATATCAACGCCGGATACTATCCACAAAAGATGGACTTTGGCGGCTTGACTGGATCGATTGTTGCTTCCGATGGGCGAGTTTTTCCGCAGGCCGTTCAAGCAAAGAGTATTAAAAGTGTATCCGCAGAACGTTATGATATTATGTTTAATCCCACTAATTCTGGTACTTATGATGTTGTCATCGATTTTCTAGATTGGGTCAGTGGCAAAAGTATTGGTCAAGCTAAAACACGTATTAATGTAAATTAGTAGGCAGTTCGTGCAATAAAAAAGCGTACTAATGAGTACGCTTTTTTGATTCGAAAAAGAGAATTTTATATTGGATAAGCTTTTTGGTCGTAGATTAATCCTGCGTAGTTTGAAATTTTCTTAGCACGTAATTGTGCGATACGCATATCGGTAAAATAGTCTATTTCAACGAATTTATTGTCATGGCCAACTAGACAGAGATAGTAATGTTTATGAGGATTAACTAGGTCATTTAGACCAGTTGAATTTTTGTATACATGATAACGAATGACTAAGCGGTCAAAATCACATAAACGAAATACTTTGACAAACGTTGGATATATTATACCGCGCTTTATTTCAATGATGCCTCGCTTCGCGTCGATGACCATAACATTACGCCAAGTGGCGACATATAAGGCGATTAAAGCGACCGGCACCTGGATGATGCGGATATCAAAACCGTAAGGTGTGGTTTGAGCCATTAATAAAAGAGAAAAAGTAAATACTATGAAAAGTGCTGCAGAAGTGACTTTACCCGATTTACTTGGTTCACGGGCTATTTGTAATTGTTCATTGACATAATTTAAACTAAACACAATCCATTCTCCTCCGAACGCAGAATCGGTCGAATATTATTATTATTATTATTTTGATTTCACTGCTTCGAGAATATTTAATCTGTCAAAATTTGATCTTAATTCATCGTCACAGTTGTACTTGCAAATATCGTTCTTTTTCTTTGTATGTACTTGCTAAGTATTTTCAGTTGCCGGTTTTTTTGTCTTCCAAACCTTAAGCAACTTGGAACCAATCCTATCATAGCTATTTGCTTAATAAAATGGACATTTAGTGTCGTATTTCAAAGTTTATCCGCTCCAAAATCAAGTACTTAGGGGAGGTAAATTGTTAAAAAACGACTATGTCAAGGAATTGACTAAGGTAATTATATCGATATATCAAAGACTTAGGAATTCAAATTGGATCAGCATGAGACTGTATTTAAGAAGGATGTAAGCTGTTTAGAGCTAAAAATGAGAGAAAATTATTTTAAATTAAATTCAGTTTACCTCGCAGCTTGCTGCGGGCACAGCCCATTGGGGGTTTCCAAAGGGGGAGAATGGAATTATCCCCCTTTTGTCGCCCGTGCGAATTCACTTCGCGCGGAGCGAAATCAATTAGGAAAAACTACCCTGCCGCAAGTGGCAGGGTAGTTTATTAAAAAAATAACAAAGGACGGTTCAGCTTTTCGAATGCCCTTGAATTTAGCTGCGCTATTTAAACCGAAGGTTGATTTTTAACTTCTTATTAATTGGATGATTCTTAAAAACAGTACTTTTTGCAACACTGCCTTTTGATTTTTTCTTAGTCACAGTAATAAAGATATCTGGATTTGCGGATTTTCCAAGTGAGAAACCTTTTTGAAAACCATCCCAGCGACGCGCAGTGTAGCTAATGCGATAATGACCATGTTGGTTAGTTTCAGTTTTACCCATTAATTCCGCATTTTTACCCCAGTCTTTATCCCAAGCTTCGACTGTGACTCCTCGTTGGACTTTACCCTTTTTGTTTTTAATAATACCGTAAATAGTTCGCCGTACAAAGGCATTGCGGCGATTGACATTGCTCATATTAATCCGTAAAGGCTTGGACTGTAGTTGATCCTTACGTACAGCGGAGGTCGCAATTAACTCCCACTTACCGCGCACTTTTATTTCCACTGAAATAAAGACGTCAGGACTGTTGGATTTCATTGCGGGTCCACCGCTGACTCCATCCCAGCGTTTTTGCTTGTACCTGATTGAGTATCGACCTTTTTTATTGGTCATTGTTTTGCCAAGCAAATCGCTTTTAGAAGTGGGATCTTTATCCCAGGCTTTTATTCTTGCGTGATTTACCAGTCGACCCTTATCAGATTTTATGACGCCAGACACGATGCCTGACCAGGACAGAGAGCTAATACCAAAAGCCATCAATAAAAAGCTGGCGCATGCCATTTGTTTAGTCATATTCACGACTCCTGTCGAAATAAGTAAAATGTGTAGGAAATTCCTTTTCAGTGTCACTATCCGTATTTGCTGCTCATATCTATTTATTTAACACAAGTATACTATTTTCTCATTGTTAGCTTAATTAAATCTGTGAAATAGTGAGCTAAACGCCGTAAAAAGACTTTTGACTCAATAAGTTTGATTAGATTTGTATAAGAAGTGTTCAAGCGAAAAGTGAGGTATACGCTTGATCTGCCTTTTTCTTGTTATTATATATTGCTAGTTCCACTACTTTAACTGTTTCCAATATTAGCATTATCCTATATATTAAATACTTTGATCTCAAAGAACACAAGCTAAGCCATATAATAGAATGCCAATGCCTGAGACTTCTAAAGCTAATTCAGATAAAAATAAAGCTAAGCCGGCAATATCGGTAGCAATGAGTATGGATCAGATTAGTGTTAACGAGCTTGCTGGGGTTGGTCCAAAAATCGCCGAAAAACTAGCGCGCCTAAATATATCTACGGCTCAGGATTTATTGCTGCACTTACCTTATCGATATGAAGATCGAACTCGAATTACTGCAATTAATCAGCTTAGAGCAGGCGAGAAGCATTTGATTCAAGGCGAAATTGAATTATGTGATACGGTATTTGCGAGAAAGCGTATGTTAGTTTGTCGACTCTCAGATGTAACGTCTTCGATTAATTTACGTTTTTTCCATTTTAATCAGCAACAAAAATCAGCACTGCGTAAAGGCAACACTATACAGTGTTTTGGTGAAGTTCGATTTAGTTTTGGTAACAAAATCGAAATGATTCACCCTGAATTTAAAATTATAAATAAGGATGATCCGCCACCTTTAAAACAATCCTTAACGCCCGTCTATCCTGTGACAGAAGGTTTGCATCAACTATCACTCAGGAAATTTATCAATCAAGTTCTGCTCATGCTAAAGGCAAATCCTGGGTCGCTGACTGATCACTTACCGGATCAATTAATTAAAAAGTTTAAATTACAATCTTTGCATGATGCCATAGACTTTATTCATCAGCCGCCAGCGAGTGTATCAGAATCTGAAATAGAGTCTGGTCGTTCGCAGTTTATTAAACGACTCGCCTTTGATGAGCTGCTGGCGCATCATTTGGGATTGCGATCGTTGCGCGAAAAAATGAAGTTATGTAAGGCGCCGAAATTTAAATCTGAAAGCGATTTATTTTTGCGTTTTAAGCAGGCGTTACCGTTTTCTTTAACGCAAGCACAAGACAGAGTTATTTCTGAGCTTAGTGCTGATTGCAGCAGTGGCTTGCCAATGATGCGTTTATTACAAGGGGATGTTGGTTCTGGTAAAACATTAGTCGCAGCGTTTGCGGCATTACAGGCGATTATATCAGATTTTCAAGTTGCGTTAATGGTTCCAACTGAAATACTAGCGAATCAACATGTACAGAGTTTTCGCCATTGGTTCGATGCCTTAGGCATTAAGACTGTTTTGCTGACAGGTAAGTTAACAGTAGTTCAGCGTCGAGAGGCTTTAGAATTAATCGCATCAAATAAAGCCAAAATGATTATTGGCACTCATGCCTTGTTTCAGCGGGATGTTTTTTTTGCGAACTTAGGCTTCATTGTAGTTGATGAGCAGCATCGCTTTGGTGTACACCAAAGATTAGCGCTTAAAGAAAAAGGCTTAAAGAAAGGTGAACAAGTGCATCAGTTAATAATGACAGCAACACCTATTCCGAGAACGTTAGCGATGACAGCCTACGCCGATTTAGATGTCAGCATTATTGATGAATTACCAGCGGGTCGCCAGGAAATCAAAACAGTTGCTTTAGCGCAAAATCGTCGCGAAGATGTTATCGCAAGAGTTCATGTCAATTGTCGGGCAGGTCAGCAAGCGTACTGGGTGTGCACTCTTATTGAGGAATCAGAATCACTTCAATGTCAGGCTGCGGAAGAGACAGCGAAACAATTGCGAGAATCATTAGGAGATATAAAGATAGGGTTGGTGCATGGTCGCATGAAGTCGAAAGAGAAGGAGCAAGTGATGGCTTCTTTTAAGCAAGGTGATATCGACCTATTGATTGCAACAACAGTGATTGAAGTGGGGGTTGATGTGCCCAATGCCAGTTTGATTGTTATTGAAAATGCTGAGCGTCTTGGTTTGGCTCAGTTACATCAATTACGCGGCAGGGTGGGTCGAGGCTCAACTCAGAGTCATTGTGTTTTACTTTATCAAGCACCATTAAGTGAAATATCAAATCAACGTATTGCGGTGATGCGAGAAAGTGGCGATGGTTTTTATATCGCTCAAAAAGATTTGGAAATAAGAGGGCCGGGCGAAGTACTCGGGACAAGGCAAACTGGCGGTTTATTTTTTAAAGTTGCTGACTTATCGCGCGACAAAGAACTAGTTCCTTTAGTAAAACAATGCGCTGAAATGTTAATCGAGCAATGGCCAGAAAAAGTAAAACCTATTATTTATTCTTGGATTGATGAGCAAGCTAATTACGCTAGCGTATAAAGTAATTTGACACTGTTATTGAAAATATTCAGTCCAGTAATACTAAGCTGTGCTAAGCTACGAAATCTGTATTTCAAACGAGTTTTCTTAATCTCAATGGATCTAGATTCAGCAGGCCAGTTATTCGCTTTAAGAGGAACACGATTTCCGCGTTGGCAAGGCGTACTTCCAATCGCTCGTAAAACTTTGCCGAAGGCTCTAGCGCCTTGGATGCTTAATACAGGTTCTTTAACTCAGTTACTCATTCAAGTTTGTCCTGAGCCATTTCACGTCGAATTACAGGCTCAGTACTACGGTATCCCTCGATTTAATGAGCGCCGATCTTTAGGTTTAAAGAAAAGGTCGTATTGTATGATTCGGCAGGTATTACTCTATTGTGGTAATATGCCAGTGGTGTTTGCACGTACAATTGTGCCCTTAAGTACCTTAACGGGTAAACAACGACGACTCGCTTGTATGGGTAATCATTCGCTCGGGGCTGCATTGTTTTCCGACCGAACTATGCGACGTGATAAAATGGAAATAGCTTGCATCAGGCCTGGCCAGTATTTTTTTCTTCAGGCATGTAAGACATTGACTGAAAAGCCAGATAAAATATGGGGACGCAGGTCAGTATTTTATTTGCGAAATAAAAAATTGTTAGTAAGTGAGTTTTTTTTACCAACTATCTCAAAATGTAAAGGATATGGCGAAAAAAAGCAAAAAGACTAATCAGTCTATTTCAAATGAAGATTCCGATGCGCAAAAGTCGGCTGCGCCTTCTAGTAATACTTCTTCTAGTAATACTTCTTCTAGTAATACTTCAAGCTCGATGGTGCGTGGTCAATATCTAGCATCGCGTCTCTATAGACGATTTGAAGGTATCATCCTGCTGACTAGAATCAATAAACCAATAGGAATTTTTTTACTCTTGTGGCCGACCTTATGGGCGATTTGGATTGCAAGTAAGGGCCAACCTGGATTTATAATACCCGCTGTCTTTATTGTCGGCGTTATATTAATGCGTTCGGCCGGCTGCGCCATAAACGATTTCGCTGATCGAAAAATTGACGGCCGTGTTAAACGTACGAGAGAGCGTCCTTTAGTGACGGGTAAGGCGAAACCGATAACGGCTGTGTTACTCTTTATCGTATGCTCACTCATTGCGTTTTCATTGGTTTTATTATATTTAAATACTGAGGCTATGTATGTTTCTTTTGCAGCAGTCATTATTGTCTTTATTTATCCTTTTGCGAAACGTTTCACGCATTTACCTCAGATAATTTTAGGGGCAGGTTTTGCCATGGCAGTACCGATGGCTTTTGCGGCTTATACAAAAGAAATACCCAATGAAGCTTGGACCTTGTTTACTGCAACGGTTTTGTGGGCCACCGCCTACGATACTATGTACGCACTAGTTGATAAATCGGACGATGTTAAGATTGGCGTCAAATCAACCGCGATTCTTTTCGGCGATTCGTTCATCAAAATATTGGCATTGCTTTATATAATAGTTATGTTTGCCCTGCTGTTAGTGGCAGAGCTAGTTGGATTATTTTCTCCTCCTTTTTTAATTTCACTAGGCATCGCCTCTATCCTTAGCGGCTATCAATTATTTTTAGTGAGTGACGCAAA
>QIKQ01000133.1 GCA_003233075.1 Gammaproteobacteria bacterium | reverse complement strand
AACAATTGAATTTAGGAGATTGCCACACCGTTCGCTTTGCTCAGGTTCGCAACGACTTTGGCGATTTAGGAGGTAGTCCCGAACGCTTTCGCGTTCAGACGCTTCATCCTGCCTCAATTAATTGTTACCGACTTGGCCTAGTTCGCTTCGCGAACGGCCTGTCGAATATAACTACTGACTTCGTCCCGGATTCCGCTTCGCTCATCCGGGCTACAGCGGGCTGAGTTTATTTTATGAGTAAACGTTCGACGATTTTATCTTGCTGTAAGTGTTGATTAACTATCTCATCTAAATCTTCTTTATCGACATAGGTGTACCAAACTGCTTCTGGATAAATGACCAACACTGGGCCAAGTTCACATCGATCGAGGCAACCGCCTGTATTAATGCGTACGCCTCCCTGCCCTGCTAAGCCTGCTTTTTTGATTTTCGATTTTACATAGTCACGCATATGCTTGGCATCGAAATCCTGACAACAGTCTCGACCATCGGTACGCTTATTAGTACAGAAAAAAACATGATATTTATAGTACGACATACTCTTGCGCTACTCTTTATTTTGCGGCCGAGGTGCCGTGTCTACGATTAGGTGATGTTTTTACAAATAATTACATGTCATATGCATTTGTAAAAACATCACCTAATCGTAGACACGGCACCCAAGCTATCTTATGCTTATCCCTATGAAACAAAGAAATTATACCTTAATCGATCAGGTGATAGTAAGTGTAGACGTTGGTTTACGCACGCTTTTTGGTCGACCTGCATCAACTGGACGAGCCAATCCAGCCGATGCCATTAACTCCAATAATGATACTAGCAATTCTGAGCAAGAAACCTCGACTGAATTATCCGAATCAGAAAAAAAACACAGCGCCGCTCTCATGCGAGTTAATCATTGCGGTGAAGTCTGCGCCCAAGCCTTATATCAAGGCCAAGCACTTACTGCACGCGATGCAAAAGTGAGAGATACTATGCAAACGGCATCAAATGAAGAAAATGATCATTTAAATTGGTGCAAGCAAAGAATTACCGATTTGGACAGCCATACGAGTTATCTTAATCCACTTTGGTACAGTGGGTCTTTTGCTATCGGGGTTCTAGCCGGTGCTTTGGGAGACAAATGGAGCTTAGGGTTTCTCGAAGAAACAGAGAAACAAGTAGTCGATCATCTGCAAACACACTTAAAAAAGCTACCTGAAAAGGACAAAAAAAGCCGTGCCATAATTGAACAAATGAAAATAGATGAAGCGAAACATGCAAGCTTAGCGAATGAGTCTGGCGCCGCAGATTTACCAAAATTGATAAAAAAAATTATGTCTCTAGGCTCAAAAACGATGACTAAAACAAGCTATTGGCTATAAGGGTACTCTATGAAGGTGCCTGACCCCCACATAGTATCAGGTGTAACAACTTCACCTATTATGTTATTGAACCTGATACTATGTGGGGGTCAGGCACCTTCATAAACGACAGTTAAAACGTTAAAGGCTCTCCCACTTCTTGTGCCGTCACATTTCGGCCGTAAAATATTTCAATCATTTCTCTAAACAATTTTTTACGCAGTCTCAATTGTTGCTCTTCAGTTAAATCTTGTACTTCCATGCCAAACAAATAATTATCTAAATCAAATTCCTTCAATATCATTTTGGTATGAAATATATTTTCTTGGTAAACATTAACGTCAGTCATTTGATATTTTTTTTGGATACTGCGCGACAAATAATTTTGAATAGAGTTGATTTTGTGATCTATATAATGTTTTTTACCATTAACATCACGCGTAAAACCACGAACTCGATAATCTAGTGTGATGATATCTGATTCAAAACTACTGATTAAATAATTAAGTGTGTTTAATGGCGAGGTCGTGCCACAGGTCGACACATCAATATCAGCACGAAAAGTGGAAATGCCATCATCAGGATGACTTTCAGGATAAGTATGCACGGTGACATGGCTTTTATCTAAATGAGCTAAAATGGTGTCTGATTCTAATTTACAATTTTTAGCACTCAAATTCGAAAATGCTAAATCATCATTTTGCGAATTGCTTGGCTCTGTCTCTTCACAAATTAAAACCGTTACACTGGCGCCCATAGGGTCATAATCTTGATGGGCTATATTTAGAATCTTAGCGCCAATAATATCAACCACTTTTTCGATAATAATTTTTAATCGATCAGCGTTGTAAGCCTCATCAATATAATCAATGTATTCTTGTTTCTGCTGAGGAGTTTCAGCATAACAAACATCATAAATATTAAAACTCAGGGTTTTGGTTAGATTGTTAAAGCCTTGTAGCTTTAGTTTTCTTAGTTTAGCCACACAATCCTCCTATTGCCTAATTGCCCGTAAAAACCAACTCAAACATAAGTTTTAGCCATCCGATTCGATAATTTCAAAATCATGTTCAATTTCAGCCGTCTTGCCTAACATAATTGAAGCTGAACAATATTTTTCTGCTGAAAGTTTAATAGCTCGCTCAACTTTGTCAGCCGACAAGTTTCTGCCACTAACAATAAAATGATTTTTTATTTTAGTAAATACCTTGGGCTCTGTTTCGGCCCGCTCAGCCTCTATTTCAACGATGCATGCAGTCACTTCTTGGCGGCTGCGTTTTAAAATCAATACTACATCAAACGCAGTACACGAACCCATGCCCAGGAGTAATAATTCCATTGGCCGAGGACCTTTATTTTTTCCACCAAATTCTTCTGAACCGTCAGTGGTGATCTTATGTCCAGTGCCAGACTCTGTTAAAAACTCAGCTGCTTCTACCCAAGATATTTTTGCTTTCATGCTCTGCTTTCTTTCGATTCTATATTATTTAACACTATCACATGCTTTTCTAATAAGTCTATTTAACTGATGATAGATGATCGGTAAAATTTCCGGTGATTTCTCAAGTACAAAACGTCCAATTTTTAAACACCTAATATTGCTATCTAAAATTCGCGGCTAAGGTTAACATAGTCTAAGCAATTTAATTTTGAATTTTAATATACCTACGCAGACTTTTGGCTGACTTTTGCTCTTAACGCGCTTAGCGAATACTCAACTCAAGCATATACTTAACAGAGAGCAGGTTAAAAATAATTTAATTTTTGCCTAAACCAGTCTAAACTAGGGTGGTCCATCTAAATTACTGATATTCAATGATTTAGTGTATTATGTTTAATCAACACACTAGTGAGATAAAGGGACAACAGGAATGGCTAAATTACCCCAAATCAATGACAGCGGCAGCGGCAGTACATCGATTGACAAGTTTTTAGAGCACTGTCATAGAAGACGCTACCCGCAAAAAAGTGTCATTATCTATGCCGGTGATCAACCTGATGTGCTTTATTATATATTAGAGGGTTCCGTCACTGTCCTAATCGAAGATTCCGACGGACGCGAGATAGTACTCGCCTATTTAAATCCAGGTGATTTTTTTGGTGAAATGGGTTTATTTGATGAATCTACGCGTAGTGCCTGGGTTCGAACTAGAACTTCCTGTGAAATGGCAGAAATCAGTTATGCTCGATATCGCCAACTCGCTGAGAAAGACGCAGGTATTTTGTTTGCTCTTGCCTCTCAAATGGCAACTCGATTACGCAAAACCAGTCGAAAGGTTGGCGATCTAGCCTTCTTGGATGTGACTGGCCGTGTTGCTCGTACTTTACTGGATTTATGCAAAGAGCCTGATGCGATGACACATCCTGATGGTATGCAAATCCGAATTACCCGTCAGGAAATTGGTCGAATTGTTGGCTGCTCAAGAGAAATGGTTGGCCGAGTATTAAAATCACTTGAAGAACAAAATCTAATTAGCGTAAAAGGCAAAACGATCGTTGTTTTTGGCACTCGCTAAAAACTAAGAAAAGCAAAATTATTTAAACAGGCTTGTTAACTTTTCGCCTGGATTATCATTTTTCATAAAAGCCTCTCCAACTAAGAAAGCATTAATATTATTATCACGCATAAATTGGACGTCTTCTTGTTTTAGAATTCCACTTTCCGTCACCAAGATTCGGTCGTCTATCATATTCTTTTGTAGCTTAATTGTCGTATCAAGCGAGGTTTCAAATGTGCGTAAATTACGATTATTAATACCAATCAGTGGCAAAGGGATTTTTAATGCTCTTTCTAGCTCATTCTCATCATGCACTTCAACTAACACGTCCATAGCCAGTTCTTGCGCCAGTGTCGCCAGTTCACTCATTTGCGTACTACTCAAAACAGCTACTATTAACAAAATACAATCCGCAGCCATGGCGCGCGCTTCGTAGACTTGATAAGGGTCAATCATAAAATCTTTGCGCAATACCGGCAGCTGGCAGGCATTACGAGCATCAATAAGATATTGTTCCTTACCTTGAAAAAAATCTAAGTCCGTTAATACCGAAAGGCAAGCAGCTCCTGCTTGTTCATAACTTTTCGCAATCTCGACCGGGTCAAAATTTTCTCGTAAAATGCCTTTGCTTGGCGAGGCCTTTTTTATTTCCGCAATCACAGCGGATTGGTTTTTTTCAAGCTTTGCTTTGATCGCGTTAACAAAACCACGCACAGGCGAGGCCAGTTTGGCACGCTGAGTCAAAACGTTAATATTTTCCCTAGCCTTTGCGACTCGAATTTCTTCTCGCTTTCGCTTCAGAATTTTAACTAGAATATCAGGTGTCTCTGGAATTGATTTATCGTTTGACATAATCTACTACTTAAAACGAATTAGTTAGTTTAATAAATTCGTCCATTTTACTTTGCGCACTGCCGTTAGCTAGAATTTCTTGCGCCTTTGCAACACCGTCCTCTAACTCATTCACTAAATCACAGACATATATCGCCGCACCCGCATTCAACGCAACTATATCGGCAGCAGCAGCCTGCTTTCCAGAAAATATTTCCTTAATTAATGCTAAACTTTGCTTAGGACCATCAACCGTCAATTTTGCTACATCTGCGATCTTCATATTAAAATTTTCTGGCGATATACTGTAACTCGTAATTTTACCATCAAGAAGTTCGGAAACATGGGTCGGACTGCCGATGCTAATTTCGTCCATGCCATCTTCCGCATGTACGACCAAAACATGCCGGCTGCCTAGATTTTGTAATACTTGAGCCAAAGGCTCAACCAGTTCCTTACTAAAAACACCTAAAACCTGAGACTGCGCACCAGCGGGATTAGTGAGTGGCCCCAATACATTAAAGAGAGTACGAACAGCCATTTCTTTTCTTGGTCCAATCGCATGTTTCATGGCACTGTGATGTTTCGGGGCAAACATAAACCCGACACCACATTTTTTGACGCACTGCGCGACCTGATCCGGGTTTAGATCTAGATTAACACCGGCCTCTTCTAATAAATCTGCACTACCTGACTTGCTCGAAATAGATCGATTGCCATGCTTAGCAACATGAGCACCAGCCGCGGCAGCAACAAACGCACTTGCCGTCGAAATATTAAAGGTACTTGCGCCATCACCACCCGTTCCACAAGTATCCACCAAATGCTCACTGTCAATGTCAACATGCTCTGCAAGGCCACGCATCACACCTGCCGCCGCTGAAATTTCATCAACCGTTTCGCCTTTCATGCGCAATCCAATAAGAAATCCGCCTATTTGTGCTGGCGTTGCCTTGCCAGTCATAATTAAACGCATGACATCGATCATATCATCGGAACTTAAATCTTTTTTTTCGGTTACCGCCTTTATCGCGCTAGCTAAGTCCATTTTAGACCCTTAAGTTTTTAATTAGTGATGTGAAAATTTTAAATTAGCATACATCGTTTTAACGAAATTGTCTTGATCGCTATTTTTAAGCTAGTTTCGTTTTTCCAGAAAATTTCTTAACAAATCATGACCTTGCTCAGTCAAAATTGACTCAGGATGAAATTGCACACCTTCAACATCAAGCGTCTTATGTTTCACGCCCATAATTTCATCGACTTCGCCTTGAGCATTTTCGGTCCACGCGGTAATATCAAAACAATCGGCCAGCGAATTCTTATCGATCACCAAAGAATGATAACGCGTTGCTTCCAATGGCTTGTTTAAGCCGGTAAAAACACCGCTGTTATTGTGAAACATTTTTGATGTTTTACCGTGCATAATTTTCTTAGCGTGTATTATTTTACCGCCAAAAGCCTGGCCAATACTTTGGTGTCCTAAACACACTCCCAGCATCGGAATTTTACCCGCAAAATATTTAATCGCCTCGACCGAAATACCCGCCTCATTAGGCGTACAAGGCCCAGGTGAAATGACTAAATACTTAGGTGCTTTTTTTTCGATCTCAGCGATTGAGATTTCATCATTACGCACAACTTCGATTTCCACACCAAGCTCACCAAAGTATTGAACTAGGTTATAAGTAAAAGAATCATAGTTGTCGATCATTAATAACATTAACTTCGTCTCAGCTCGCTTATATGTAGCCCAGCTCTTCAGAGCCGGGGCAGATCTAAATACAACTAACAACGTCAAATTTCAAGTTTCCCAAGTTCATGCAAAGCATGAACGGGATGTTGTATTTACATAGAGAATTCGTCTCGGCTCGCTTATATATAGCCCGGCTCTTCAGAGCCGGGGCAGATCTAAATACAACTAACAACGTCAAATATCAAGTTTCAAGTTTCAAGTTAGTTTCAAGTTTCAAGTTTCAAGTTTCAAGTTTCAAGTTTCAAGTTTCAAGTTTCAAGTTTCAAGTTTCAAGTTTCAAGTTTCAAGTTTCCCAAGTTCATGCAAAGCATGAACGGGATGTTGTATTTACATAGAGAATTCGTCTCGGCTCCCTCCTTGCAGAAGGGAACCGGGCTACAAATCTTCTTTACTATGCACAGCATCCAAACCTGCCTCTGCTAAGGCAACGGCTCTAAAAATAGCGCGTCCTTTATTCATTGTCTCCTGCCACTCC
The DNA here is from genome assembly GCA_003233075.1 of Gammaproteobacteria bacterium. Lineage (GTDB taxonomy): Bacteria > Pseudomonadota > Gammaproteobacteria > SZUA-21 > SZUA-21 > SZUA-41. Next base: position 5,986 of record QIKQ01000133.1, on the reverse strand, counting down.
ATTTCTGGAATAGAGTCATGAACAATGCCCGCACCGGCCTGAATTGTTAACTTACCCTCTTTTATCACAGCGGTACGAATCGCAATAGCAGTATCCATATTACCCGACCAAGAAAGATAGCCGATCGCGCCCGCATATATGCCACGCTTGACTGATTCTAACTCATCAATGATTTCCATGGCTCTAATTTTGGGCGCACCTGATACCGTGCCCGCCGGGAAGGTTGCCCGCAATACATCCATGGCACTCAGTTCAGGTTTTAGCTGACCAATGACATTTGATACTATATGCATCACGTGTGAATAACGCTCTACATTCATTTTCTCGGTTAACTCAACGCTGCCAATTTCAGCCACTCGTCCTACGTCATTTCGACCTAAATCAATTAACATTAAATGCTCTGCTAGTTCTTTTGGGTCCGCAAGCAGCTCTTGTTCCAACGCATCATCTTCTTTTTCTGTATCACCTCGCGGTCGTGTACCGGCAATCGGGCGTACAGTGACAATATTGTCTTCTAAACGTGTTAATATTTCTGGTGAAGAACCAACAATTTGAAAATCATCGAGTTCAAGATAATACATATACGGCGATGGATTTAGACTGCGCAAGGCTCGATATAAATCCAATGCATCGGCTTTAAAATCGATACTCATGCGCTGCGATAAAACCACCTGCATGACGTCACCATCAACAATGTATTGCTTGCATTTTCGAACTGCGTCTTCAAATCCTTCTTGGGTGAATTCGGACACAAAATCATTTTCATGCACTTGCACTGCTTTAGATTTGACCGTGTAGTTTACTGGCTCGTTCCTGAGTTTATACACTATTTCGTCTAATCGATGCTCTGCCTGTGCTAAGGCATTATCCTCACTCACATTGGCGTGCACGACTAAAAATATTTTCCCAGCCAAATTATCAAACACCACGACTTCTTTGGAGACCATCATTAATATATCAGGTGTGTTTAAAGTATCTGGATTTGGGTTCTTCGCTAACTTAGTTTCGATATAGCGGATCGTATCATAATCAAAGTAACCGACTAGGCCGCCTGAAAACCGAGGTAATCCTTCGATTTCAGCGACTTTAAAACCAGCCTGATAGCTTTCTAACCAAGCAAGTGGGTCTTCCACTTGTTCTTGATGAATTACTTTGCCATTCACATTGACCGACACAAGTTTATCGTAAACTTTAATGACTGTTCGAGTTGGCAGACCAATAATAGAATAACGTCCCCACTTTTCGCCGCCTTGAACTGACTCGAATAAATAGGAATAAGGGCCTGATGCCAGTTTAATATAAGTACTAAGCGGTGTATCTAAATCCGCAAGCACTTCACGCATAACAGGAATATGCGTGTAACCTTCAGATTTAGTTTGTTTGAATTGTTCGGGAGTCACGGCAATAAGCCTCGAGCCTGTGTAAAAAAGAAAAACAGTGGGTCTAGATATAATCTACTTACGCCAACGCCAACTAATCTCGCTTTTTTTATTTAAAATGTGCTCGTTTGTAAACATAATAATCGATAAAGCCTGATTGCTTGCTCTTAATGTTAATTAAATCAATAATGCCTTGATTTCTGCCATGCTGTCAATCACTGCATCAGGATTCGAGTCGTGTATATCAACGCCGTGATTATAACCATAACTCATACAAATAATTTGAAAACCGGCAGCACGTGCCGCTTTTACATCGCTCATGGAATCACCCAGCATTAAGCTATCTTCTGGACTTACTTTAAAAAACTCAGCGGCATGCAGTAATGGCAAGGGATCTGGTTTTTTGCGTTCTAAAGTATCGCCACAAATTACGATTGAAAAATAATCGGATAAACCCAAATCCTTGAGTAGTGGTAAGGTAAACTGCTCTGCCTTATTGGTAACACAACCAATTAAATAATCTTGTTCTTTAAAATAGTCTAGCGCATCAATGACGCCTGGATAAAGTAAACTACGTTGACTGGTATTAACTGCATACAAATCTAAGAAAATAGGATAGGCTTTTTCAAATATTGTTTCTTCCGGCTCACCATCGAGATCATTGACCAGAGCGCGCCGAACTAAACGTTCGACACCATTGCCTACCCAGTTTCGAACAGCCGCTTCACCGCGCTGCGGTAAACCTAACTGTTTCATCATTTCATCAACGCAATAAGCCAAGTCAGGCACACTGTCAACCAAGGTGCCGTCCACGTCTATCAAAATCATTTTTGGCTGACGAAGTTTCATTTTTACTTTGTTTACACTAGACTGAATCATACGTTGAAATTCTACTTCTTTAAGCAATTAACCTGCTTTAGCTAACTCTGAACGCATCGCACCAACCACTGTGTCGTAAATATTTGCATCCGAGTCATTTTTAGCACCAAAAATAGCAGAACCGGCTACAAAAGTATCCGCGCCCGCTGCCGCAATGTCTTTAATATTATCCACTTTAACACCGCCATCGATCTCTAAGCGTATGTCCCGGCCGCTGTCATTAATCATTTTTCTTGCTTCGCGCAATTTATCTAGTGTCGCAGGTATAAAACTCTGACCACCAAACCCTGGGTTAACTGACATGAGTAAAATCATATCGATCTTGTCCATGACATGTTTTAAGCAATCCAAAGGAGTTGCTGGGTTAAACACCAGTCCAGATTTACAACCTAGCTCTTTGACAAGTTGCAAGCTGCGATCTATATGCTCGCTACCTTCTGGATGAAATGTTATATAAGTCGCACCTGCTTTGGCAAAATCAGGAATAATGCGATCTACTGGTTTCACCATTAAATGTACATCGATGTCTGCCGTCACACCGTGTTTACGCAAAGCCTCGCAAACCAAAGGACCAATAGTAAGATTGGGCACATAATGATTATCCATGACATCAAAATGAACAATATCTGCTCCGGATTTCAATACATTATCAACTTCTTCACCCAAACGCGCAAAATCTGCTGACAAAATAGATGGTGCAATTTGAAAGTCGCTAGCCATTAGTCACCCCTTTATGAAAGTATTTATAAAAATACCTGAAATTTAACTCGAAATATGAATTAAGTGGAATAGAATCCACTATTATCAAATAAGAGCGCGAACTTTACCGTATTGATTGCAATAATTCAGCAAATTTGTCGCTTACTGACATAAAATCTCTATAGGATGGTACTAATGCGACTTATAAGTCAAAATAATTTCATATTTAAATTTATCTCTTTGTTATTTATAGGATTGTTTTTTCTCTTCAGTTTTAATATACAGACAGCAAAATCAGCTAAAAATGATACTTTAGAGGAAAAATGGTCTAAGTTGCTTAAAGCAGAAAGTTTAAAAAAAGAACTAGTGACTTTAAAATCTGGCAGCAAATCCTTCATCGCGCTTTATCGTAAGCAAACCAGTGGAAACCCGCAAGGAGGCATCATCTTGCTACATGGACGTGGAACTCATCCCGACTGGCAGACGATTATTCGGCCAATTAGAAAAGCGTTGCCTAAATACGGCTGGTCTACCTTGTCAATTCAACTGCCGGTATTGGATAACGAAAAAAAATTAATCGATCACGTCAAACTATTCGCTCCCTCTGTTGAACGAATAAACGCGGCAATATCCTATCTAAAATCACAAAATATTCGGAACATAGCGATTATTGGTTATGAGCTAGGTGCAACAATTGGCGCATATTCTCTGACAAAAATAAAAGGTGATGGCATTAAAGCCTATGTTGGCATCAGCATGCTCTCCACCCGAAAAAATCGAACTTTAGACACCAGTCTTTCCTTGGCACTGGTCAAAACTCCCGTATTTGATATATATGCATCAAACGATACCGATGACGTATTAGCCGCGACCGTTGAACGCACCCCACTTATCTACCAACATCGACGCTTGCAGCCGCAAGGTCGAGATCCAAAAAGCGTTCGCTACCGACAATGGCAAGTCAATGGTGCAGGTCCAAAATATTTATCGTATGAAAATCAACTCGTTAAGCGAATTCGCAGCTGGCTAAAAGTATTTGCTCCCGGAAAAACCATCAAAACGAAACAAAAAAAAGCTAAAAAAACTAATTAACTTGCCAAATTAGTACTTAATCAGCTTTTTTTCATAGCCGCAAAAGTTAACGCTATACAAGCTATTATCGACAAACATTTCTTGTTTGAACTGAACTTTAATAACACTTGAACATAGCTCCAGAATTAATGCATTATAGAATGAGAACAAACTATCACGTACATTTATGACTTTGAAAAAGGTAACTTTATGTTGACAGCAATCGCAATTGCACTGCATGTTTTAGCCGCAGTGATCTGGGTGGGCGGAATGTTTTTTGCCTATGTCGCATTACGCCCTGCAGCGGCAGTCACTCTTGAACCGCCACTGCGACTCACTTTATGGGTAAATACATTTAAACGGTTTTTTCCTTGGGTATACGTTTGCATTATCTTTTTACTTGCTACCGGATTTTGGTTGATCTCTCAAAGTGGCGGCATGGCTCAGGTCGGTAAACACATACACACTATGATGACTCTCGGCATTATCATGGTACTCCTTTTTCTGCATGTTTACTTTGCACCGTACAAACGTTTAAAAAATGCAGTCACCGTAGAAGACTGGGCTAAGGGTGGGAAAGCAATCGCTCAAATAAGAATTTTAATCGGAGTAAACTTGACGATTGGTTTGGTATTAATTAGCGTTGCGACGATTGGCTCTAACTAAGACAGCCTGTAGGAGGCGTTTGCTCGTTCTCGCTACGCTCCCTGGCGAGCTACATTACGATAACAGTAGCCTGTAGGAAGCGTTCGTAGAGCGCTGAGTACAGGGAAGTTATCTTGCCAAGTTTCTTTCTTATGCTGTTGATCATAATTAGCTTTTCCCGCACTCGCTGCGCTCCTGGCGGGCTACATTATTAAAACACTGGGCTACGAATAATTGTTAAAAATTCCTCGACTGCTTGACAGTTTGATACGCGGCGGTTAATTCCTGTGATTTCTTATTCGCAATTGCCATCATCTCTTCAGGCAAGCCTTTCGAAACCAGCTTGTCAGGATGATGTTGATTGATCAGTCGACGATAGGCTTTCTTAACTTCATCATTAGTAGCACTCTCAGTAACACCTAAGACCTGATAAGCCAGCTTTAATGCGTTTGCAGGCGCAGCATTAACATTGCCACTTTGTCGTTCATAGTAAGAATTATCATAGTCACTGCTACTTCGGTGTTGACTATATTCAGCTTCAGCACGCATCCGTGATAATAAACCATCCAAATCTGGCCTAGAATAACCGAGTCGCGCACCAATGTGATAAACCGCTTCTGCTTCTGCCGGATGTAAAACACCATCCGCCATGACCATGGATAACTGGATCTCCATAAACATTTGTATCAGATTTTTTCCCCAATGACATTCTTGACGAAACTGTTCCAAAATATCATCCAATGGGAAATCAGATTTCTTGCCCTGTCGAAATAGTTCTTTAGCGAACTTCTTTTTCTTCGCATCCAACTCCATGCGATCCATAATTGAATTCGCAAGTTGAATTTCATCAGGTGTTACCCTGCCATCTGCTTTCGCCACATAACCCATGACGGTGAAGCTGGCGGTAAAAAACGCAGCTTGAATTCGCTCTATGTCATCTAATTCAGGACTGCCGGAATTATGCGAATCGAGTCCTTGATCAAATAAATGGCCAATAGATGCCCCCAAAACAACTCCGATTGGACCCATCGTTAAACCAATTGCGCCACCAATGACTTTTCCCCACCAATTCATATGTCTGCCTTTGAATTCCACATTTGAAAAAAAATATTCTAGTAAGACAAAGCCCGCCTTGCCCAGTTTAAGCTCAGGTGCGACTCCTAGCCAGCGCCTGTTTTGCTCTGCAAATCGTCGGCGCTAGAGTCGCCATCCTGCAGCGCATTGCTAACCCGCATTTCTCACAGCCCGTCTACTGCGACGGCCCAATTGCATACTATGACTCGTTTTCACTCGGTCCAAGCGCTCGACATAGT
>QIKQ01000307.1 GCA_003233075.1 Gammaproteobacteria bacterium | reverse complement strand
AACTATGCTCGCACTAGAAAATACTGCGTGAGAGCCTATAATACTCGATTAAAATAGCCCTGAATCCAACATTTTATGCAACGATGGGGTTTACCTTATTTAATTAGAAAAGCCTTTTAAGACAACTGTTCTGCGTACTTATTAATAATGTCAGCAAATGAATATTTTAATTCCGGATGCTTAAGCGCATAATTAATAGATGCATCTAAGTAACCTAGTTTACTGCCACAATCAAAACGCTTTCCTTCGAAAGCATAGGCGTAAACTGACTCTTGTTTACACAGCTTTTCAATTGCATCTGTTAACTGTATTTCTCCACCAGCGCCCTTAGAAAGACCTCTAATTAGATTGAATACTTTACCTGGTAAAATATACCGACCCACTACGGCTAAATTTGATGGTGCTTGATCTATGGCTGGTTTTTCAACTATCGATTTTATAATACTAGATTGCTCTTCAGCTTGACTTATGTCGACAATTCCATATTTATCAACATCGTCTTTAGGCACCACCTCTACGCCTAATATTCCACCTTGCAATTTATTGAATTCAGCTACCATTTGCGACAAACAACCTTGAGATTCAGCATCAATCAAATCATCTGCAAGAATAATGGCAAAGGGTTCATTGCCAACAATTGGCTCTGCGCATAATACTGCATGACCCAAGCCAAGCGCTTCAGGCTGCCTTACATAAATACAGGAAACATTCGAAGGAACTATGTTTCTAACAATACTTAATAATTCGTGTTTGTTTTTTCTTTCTAATTCCGCTTCTAATTCATAGTTTTTATCGAAATGATCTTCAATCGCGCGCTTGCTACTACTGGTAACAAAAATTAACTCTTCTATACCCGCCTCTATCGCCTCTTCAGCGGCGTACTGTATTAATGGCTTATCAACAATAGGTAACATTTCTTTGGGATTTGCTTTTGTTGCCGGCAAAAATCGAGTACCTAGACCCGCTACTGGGAAAACCGCTTTTTTAACTGAACTACTCATATTTTGTATTTATACTCTTTAATATACTTTCATTACGAAACTGCAATACTAAGATTGCAATACTAAAATTAAGATGAATAAGTTATTTAGTAATTTTATCACTTCGATCTAACGCAACAACATTAGATAGAATAGATGGGTTAGCTGTACCGTTAAATTTGATATTTTTATATTCCGGTACTAGTTTTTCTATACTAACTTTTATACTTGCTGAATCATTACTATTAATCGATTCTTGTATTTTATCTAATTCTCGATTTAGCCATTCTAGTGATATTTCTCTAGAATAAGCCACTGTAATCTTTTTATGTGATGTTTTAATTGATGTTTCATCCACATGGTAAAGCTCTTCAAACATTTTCTCGCCAGGGCGTAAACCAATAAACTCAATACTAATATCAATATCAATTTTCTTACCTGACAACACAATCATCTGGCGAGCAAGTTCAACGATTTTTAAAGGCTCACCCATATCCAGAACAAATATTTCACCACCGTCACCAATCACAAATGCCTGCATGATTAACTGACAAGCTTCTGGGATGGTCATAAAATATCGAGTAATTTCTGGATCTGTAACGGTCACAGGTCCACCCTGTTTAATTTGTTCACGAAATAAAGGTACTACACTGCCAGTGGAATCCAACACATTACCAAAACGAACGGTTATAAATTTTGTTTTCGATTTTTGATTTAAAGTTTGACAAATAAGTTCGGCAATTCGTTTCGACGAACCCATTATATTGGTTGGATTTACTGCTTTATCTGTTGAAACAAGTACAAATTCTTCAACACCAATTGCCGAGGCTTCTTCTGCAAGGACTCTTGTACCTATCACATTATTTTTTAGTGCTACTCTAACTTGGCTTTCTAACATTGGCACATGCTTATATGCCGCGGCATGAAAAATGACATAAGGTTTACAATATCTAAGGAGAGATCTAATAGCCACCGAATCAGTCACATCAAGTAAGCGCGCTTCTATATTTTGATTCGGGAAATTGAGTGCAATTTCTTTTTCAATTTTGTATAAACTATATTCGCTATTATCAAATAGAATAACTTTAGATGGTGAATAACTACATATTTGTCTTACAAGTTCAGATCCTATCGATCCTCCTGCGCCACTGACTAATACGATTTTATTCTTAATACTAAGCTTAATTTTAGATTTATCTAAAGTAATCTGATCTCTGCCTAAAAGGTCGTTGATAGACACTTCACGAAGCTCTTGTAGCACCGACTGACCCGAAACTAAATCAGCTAAGCGAGGTAAGGTTCTAAACGGAATTCCTACTTTACTACACGCTCTTACAATTCTTCTCATCTGCTTTGAACTTGCACCCGGAGTTGCCAACATAATTATAGTTATGTTATTTTCTTTACAAACGCGCGCTAAAGAACGGGAGTTTCCTAATACCCTAACACCATGTATCTCTTTACCGAGCAGGTTACGATTATCATCTAAAAATCCTACTGGCGCATGTGATTTTGTTGAGTCTTTTAATAAGTCCCTTGCTAGCATTTCACCCGCACTGCCAGCGCCGATAATAAGTACATTATTCTGTACTGAACTATAAGAATTATAATCTTTTAACCAACGGTATATAAATCTAGGGCCAGCCAAAAAAATAATTAATAAAATTGCATGTAGTATTGGGGCTGATCTAGGAATATCTTCCAAGCGTGTAAGCATAAATAGCACTATTACTGAAATAGATGTGCCCACTATTGCCGCTTTGATAACCCTCATTAAATCTGGCATTGAGGCAAAACGCCAAATACCTCGGTAAAGACCAAAATGCTTATAAACTAATGCCTGGACCGGAATTAATACCAGCAAAGCATACAAAGCAGCCTTAAGACTTAGCAAGGGTATATCTTCTAAATTAAAACGTAGCCAAATCGCAAATAACCAAGCTACAGAGATCATAAGAACATCGTGCGAAAATGCGCCTAAAGGAGACCTTATTGATTTTAATATTTCTTTAATATCCATATTTCTACAAATTAAACATCGGTACTTCGTACTTGCGAACTCGCTAATTATGACATATATAGTAATCGTATATAAATTATTATCACTTTAAACTCTAACTAAATCATTAATTGGTACGGAAACCTCAAGCGCTTTGCCAATGCAATTTAACAAGATGCAAACACGCGCCTTGGCATTTTTTGCTAATATAACACCCTCTAGACCCGCCATTGCACCGTCCACTATGCGCACATTGTCGCCTTTTCCCATTGATCGTTCCGGCAATTGTATTATTTCTGATTCATCTTCATGTTTTTTTAGCGATTTAATAACATCGTTATTGAGCGATGCTGCTTGATCACCAAAATAAACTATATTTGAGACGCCATAAGTAGATCGTATGGGTGACCAATTATCGCTATTCATACTAAGCAAAATAAATAAATAGCGTGGAAACATAGGCTCAACTACACTCTGATAACGTCCACGAAATCGTTTTTTATGCCTAAACATTGGTAAATACACTTCATAACCTTGGCGTACCAAGTTTTCCTTAGCATATTGCTCTTTATTTGGTTTAGAGCACAGTAAATACCACAGTTTTTTAGTGGACGTTTCAGATAAAGTCATTTTAACGTTTTTTCTTTTGTTTAATTGCTCCCAGTTTAATGAGATTTTTAATTTTATCTAGCGTTTTCAATCCGATTCCACTCACTTTTGCTAAATCTTCGACTTTTTTAAAGGGACCGTGTTTTTTCCTAAATTCTACAATAGCGACTGCTTTCTTATTCCCTATGCCATTCAAACTGAGCGCTATCTGCTCAGCACTCGCTTTATTAATGTTAACTTCAGCAGCAAATATTTGAGTAGAAAAAAAACTAACGCATGCAAATAAGAGTATAACTAATCGATTTTTCATAATTTCTCCATTGAATTATAGTGTGAAGGCTCTACTATGAAACAATCAAAGTAAATTAAAAAACAGTATTCTAATATTTTTTTAATGCTATCACCTCAGTTTAAAGTGATTACTAATTCAGTGCTAGCAAGTTTATTTTTTTTCACTCTAAGGCTGCACTAATATCTAAATTAACTGAATCAATCACCGCCATAGAATCTGCTGCCTGGGTAATTGGTCTGCCCATGACCAAATAGCTGCTGCCATTGATAATTGCATCATACGGAGTCATCACTCGAATTTGATCATCGACACACGCTTGCGTAGGTCTTATCCCAGGGGTCACTGTTATAAAATTACTTAACATCGTTTTTCTAATAAGATTAACTTCATGCGCTGAACAAACTACGCCTTGTAATCCACTCTCCTGGGCTAGATTCGCCAGACGAGCGACATTATCACCTATTGAGCCATTAAGACCGATAGAACTCAACGATTGTTGTGAATGGCTAGTTAAAATAGTGACGCCAATCAATAATGTCTCAGTTTGAGATGATGCACTAACAGCATCATGCGCCGCTTTAAGCATTTCAGGACCGCCTAAGGTATGTACATTGAGCATCCAAACACCTAAATCGCAGGCAGCGCCACAAGCTTTTGCAACAGTATTTGGAATATCGTGAAATTTTAAGTCCAAAAATATATCAAACCCCATATTTCGTAGAGATTTAATAATATTTGGTCCTGCACGTGTAAATAATTCCTTGCCAACCTTTACTTTACATTGTTTGGGATCAATCTTTTCTGAAAATTTGAGGGCTTCGTTTTCAGATGCAAAGTCCAAAGCAATAATTAGTCTTGAGCCATAATTTTGATTGTTCAGGGTTTGCTTCTTCATTTATTCCGCTACTCTATTCAGCTTCTAAGCCGTGAATTGGTTTGACGGTATTCCAAGCTTTACAACTTGGGCATTGCCAATGAATCGTTCTTCCCGCAAAACCACAAATGTGACACTCATAAACTGGTTTGTCTTTAAGTAATTTGTTAGTGAGGTCGTGCAGTATCTCTAAATGCTGCTTTGAATCGCCATGGCTATGCTCCAAACTTAGTTCAATAAGCCAATGCAGCCCTTTAACAGACGAGCGTTTATGTAACTGCTTAGTCATAAAATCCATTGCTTCACGATCGCCGCTTTGTTCTCGAATTAATTCCGCGAGAGCGAGCATAGGAGAAATGCCACTGTAACGCTCTAATATTGCAGTGAGAAAATCCATGAGTTCATTTTCACGGCCTAACTTGTGATAACAACTTATCATAGGCTCTAGTATATCTGGAAAATAATCTATATCCTGATCAACCACATTTTTATAAGAATTAATGGCCGACTTATAATCTTCATTTTTAACATCAACTTTCGCTTGCAAAATACTTGCGCGAACACACCTCACATCATAATGAGTCGCTTTTAATAGCTGGGCCTGAGTTTCGTTTAGCTCATTTTTACGAAATAACTCTTCTGCCAATTCACAATAATATTGAGCAATTAGCATGTGCATTGATTTATTTGACACAGTTTCTAATCGACTGCAAATTGAAATCGCTTTTTCCCAATCTTTTTCTTGTTGGTATATATCTCTTAACTGAGTCAATGCGATGGCGGTGTGCTCATTCATTTCAATCAATTCTTGAAACAAGTTCTCTGCGCGATCAAATAAGCCTGCTTTCATATAGTCTTCGCCTAACTCTAAAACTGCCAACGTTTTAATTTCAGGGTCAATTTTTGGTCTAGCGATTAGATTTTGGTGTATTCGAATTGCACGATCGACTTCGCCTCGACGACGAAACAAATGGCCTAAGGCTAAGTGGGTTTCAGCAGTATCGCTGTCAACTTCCACCATACGAATAAAGACTTCAATCGCTTTATCGGGTTGCTCGTTCAGTAAAAAATTTAAACCTTTAAAATAGTCTGAACTAATTCCGCTGATTCGACGTACTTTTTTTCTGACATCCTGCGAGGCCGCTAGCCAGCCGGCAGCGGCCGCAATAGGAAGAAGTAGCCAGAGTAGCTCCGCCACTTAATCAGCTTCCTGATGCGTATTAAACTTGCTCTTAGTCAGCGCATTTTCTTTTAATTCTAATTGATGTGTTTTTTCCATTTTGTAAATTGTTCTTTTAAGCTTTAGTATGACGATAAAGCAAACAATCACACCAAACAATGCACCTAAGGCAAATGCTAATATCAAGGCCAGTGATAATGGCGCACTCCCTTGGTACACAACAAAATCGACATTAACACCGACTGAATTTTTAACCGCAAAAACAACTCCGATAACTACGACAAAAATTGAAAAAACGATTGAAAAAATACGCATTTCTCTGCTCACTTAATTTAGGTCACTAAATTCAATATTAACGCAATTTAGAGTAAATTACTTATCCTTGTCTGACTAATTTGCGAATGAGATGAGATTTAGAAGATTATAAAAATGAAGTTTTAAATTTCAGCTAGTTTAATGAAAAACGCAACCTAGCCTGTATATTATAATTATTTGTCTATATTTATGACAAGTAAATAACCTGTGCTTGCAAATTTTATTAAAATGAATTGCCAAGCAATAGTAATCTGCCGATACGCATTAAGCATATCGACAACTTATTTAGGGAACCTCTGATTAATCCCTGAAGCAGGTCTTACTGTGTTAAATCAATTCTCAAAATACGGGGCCGTGTAGCGTGTAAACTCGGCAACTGCTCCTGCGTTGCTCTACCTCCTGCATCCCTGCAGTCGTCCGTTTTTTCGAATTGATTTGCCTTGTAATTCTCTGCTTGATGAATTAATCAGAGGCTCCTTAGCTATTCATTGATTGGCGTCTGGACTAGCATCTGATGTTTCAATGACAACCGATGTATTGGTGCAATTTAAATCAACGCGTTCGCGCAATTCTTTGCCGGGTTTAAAATGTGGAACGTGTTTGCCAGGTAAGGCGACTGAATCACCCGTTTTTGGGTTTCGACCAACTCGAGGTGGCCTAAAGTGCAGGGAAAAACTACCAAAGCCCCTGATTTCAATTCTTGAACCACTAGCCAGAGACTGGCTCATTTGTTCAAGAAGATTTTTTACCGATAACTCTACATCTCTTGGATGTAAATGCGCTTGTTTTCTCGCTATTGTTTCAATCAATTCAGATTTTGTCATTCTTCTATTCAACCTCCATTAAGGTCAGTCCACGCTTACAACATATTATAGAAACCGCTGACAATATTAGAAGCCAAATCTAAATCTAGATGAATCCCAAGCTAAATAAGAGCCGCGTTTAATCTTACTACTCGCGACTCCTATCACTAAGAGGATTAAGCTTCGCCGTTTCCATCCATATGTTCTTTCAAAATATCGCCCAAAGAAGTAGTGCCAGAAGCCGCATCACGAGAATAATCTTCGACTGCTCTTGCTTCTTCTGCTGCATCTTTCGCTTTGATTGATAAATTAATAGTTCGATTCTTCCGATCTACACCGATGAATTTAGCTTCAACCGTATCACCAACTTTTAAGATTGTACGAGCATCTTCTACACGATCTCTTGCTAATTCTGATGCGCGTAAATATCCTTCGATACAATCGCCTAACTCAATAATAGCTCCTTTCGCATCGACTTCAATCACTTTGCCAGGAACAATCGTGCCCTTTTCATGTTCACCAACAAAATTTGAGAAAGGATCTTTTTCAAGCTGTTTTATGCCTAAAGAAATTCTTTCACGCTCAGGGTCAATCGTTAAGATGACTGTTTCTAAATCATCACCTTTCTGGAAATTACGAATTGCTTCTTCACCGGTCACATTCCATGCGATGTCCGACAAATGAACAAGTCCATCAATACCGCCGTCTAAACCAACAAAAATACCAAAGTCTGTAATTGATTTAATTTTTCCAGTAATCTTGTCATTCTTATTGTGTTTAACGCCAAATTCTTCCCAAGGATTAAGTTGGCACTGCTTCATGCCAAGTGAAATTCGACGACGCTCTTCATTAATATCTAGCACCATCACTTCCACTTCTTGACCAAGATGAACTACTTTGGCTGGATTAACATTTTTATTTGTCCAATCCATTTCAGATACGTGTACTAGGCCTTCAACGCCCTCTTCAATTTCAACGAAACAACCGTATTCCGCTATATTTGTGATTTTACCAAAGAGATGTGATTTCTCAGGATAACGACGTGCGATATCAACCCAAGGATCACTGCCCATTTGTTTGAGACCTAATGAAACTCGGTTCTTATCACGATCAAATTTTAGTACCTTAACGTCAATCTCATCACCAACATTAACGATTTCTGAAGGATGTTTAACTCGCTTCCAAGCCATATCAGTTATGTGCAATAAACCATCGACACCACCAAGATCAACAAACGCGCCGTAATCGGTAAGGTTCTTAACCACACCCTTAACGCTATTACCTTCTTGTAGATTTTCGAGCAGTGACTCACGCTCGACTGAGTATTCTGTTTCAACAACCGCTCGTCGCGAAACAACGACATTATTGCGACGTTGATCAAGTTTAATAATCTTAAATTCTAATTCGCGGCCTTCTAAATAAGACGCATCTCTCACTGGTCGCACATCAACAAGCGAGCCTGGTAGGAAAGCTCTAATATCATTAAGTGCAACTGTAAAGCCGCCTTTAACTTTTCCGTCTATCGTTCCAGTAATAATCTCATCGTTATTGAGTGCTTCTTCCAGCTTGGTCCAAGCTCTAGCACGCTTTGCTTTTTCACGTGAAAGTCTCGTTTCACCAAAACCATCTTCAATAGTATCGAGTGAGACTTCGACTTCATCGCCGACACTCACCTCAAGCTCGCCACTCTCGTTACAAAACTGTTCAACCGGTATAACACCCTCAGATTTGAGGCCGGCATTAACTACAACAACATCAGCACGAATATCAACAACTAGGCCATTAAGAATAGTGCCTGGCTGCATATTATTCTGCTGTAAACTTTCTTCAAATAACTCCGCGAATGATTCTGACATTACTACTTTTCCAATTAAAATATGCTACGGTGATACATCTGACTATCCGTAGGTTCGTTAAAAAATAGCGTTTAGTAGTAGTCAATTACTCAACACTAACCACACATCCAGCTTTCTAGCTACCAGGATTAATTTTGTTCAATAGTTACCAAAATATTCTCTACAACTTGATCAATACTCAATCCAGTAGTATCTATTAAATACGCATCCTCTGCTGGCAATAACGGTGCCACAGTGCGATTCATATCTCGCTCATCGCGTACTTTAATTTCTGCTGAAAGGTGCGCAAGGTTAACATTTAATCCTTTGCCTTTCAACTGTTTATAGCGTCTTTTCGCTCTTTCCTCGGCACTCGCTGTGAGGTAAATTTTAGTCGTAGCTTGAGGAAAAACAACTGTGCCCATGTCACGTCCATCAGCAATGAGACCAGGTTTTGTAAGGAAATTACGCTGCCTATCTAACAAGGCTGTCCGGACTTGCCCAATTGCCGCAATTTTCGAGGCATTATTACCACAGGTTTCAGTTCTAATCTCGATATTTACCTTATTACCTGCCAAAATTACATCAACCTCATCTTGATCATTGACCACAAACTGCACATCTAAGCTTCTTGCAATCTCTACAAGGGCTTCAACGGCAGCCTCATCAATACCTTGATTACTCGCTTCAAGCGCTGTAAGACGATACAAAGCGCCGCTGTCCAAGAGTTGATAGCCAAAGTGTTTTGCTAATTGCACACATATAGTGCCTTTCCCCGAACCGCTAGGGCCATCAACCGTAATGACTGGAATTTCTTTTTTTAACATAAAATCTTAAATCCAACTGTTTAATTCGAATAAGCTGGAATTATATCTCAAAATAGAACTAATACGTCTCTTAAATATGCTCCTATTCCGCAGTGAATCTCCTATAGATAGCCAATACTGACAGATCAATACGAACAAACTTTATGACACACTTAATACGATTTAAAGACAGCTGAGCTTGCCTAACTTTATAAATCGAAATTCATTAAAGACTGATCTGGATTTTACTAAATGTAACATTGCTATTTTTACTACAATAAACGTGGAAAACAGATCGCATATAAAAATATCGATCCCATTTCTTATGAAGGTTATCGAAAAATAATCGACTTATAAATCTAAAAATAACGTACCGAAAAAAATGAGACGCTGGGTGCTGTTTTAAACCTAGCAGTCATATGCGATCCATAACCGTAAGCGGTTACTATTCAGCAACAGTTCATCTTAAGCAAGTTAATATCGCCTTACTAATTTTTTGGACAATAAAATATTGTGCTTCATTCATATTAGTCTCATAAAAAATACTATTCAC